>CAZADK010000578.1:0-3073 GCA_964483855.1 uncultured Rhodoferax sp. | reverse complement strand
CATGGCTGACCCGATCGTGCAGTGGGTTCGCGGCCTGCGCTGAGCCAGGGAGCGCGAAAACCGATGCAAGACAAGCAACCGGCACTATTGCAACGCAGCAACCTCGCTGCGCTGGTGCTGGTCAACCTCGGCGTGGGCACGCATGCCATCGTCTGGTTCATGGTCGTCACCGCGATGCCCAACGTCGTGGCCGACCTGCGCGCGTCGCCTTACTTGAGCTGGGCCACCAGCATCTACCTGGTTTCGACCATCCTGGGCGGCGCGTCGATGGCCTTGCTCAAGGCGCGGCTCGGCGCCCGGCCGGCCCTGGTGCTGGCCGGTATCGTGGTGACTGCCGGTGGCCTGCTGGCGGCCGCGGCGCCGGGTATCGCGCTGGTGCTGGTCGGACGGGTGTTGCAAGGTGTCGGCGAAGGTGTGCTGGTGGCACTGAGCTATGCCCTGGTTCGCGAGTTGTTCGACATCCGGTTGCTGCCGCGGGTATTTGGCATCCAGGCGGTGACCTGGGCATTCGCGATCTTCCTGGGGCCGCTGGCCGGCGGCTGGCTGACCGAGACCTGGTCCTGGCGCGCAGCCTTCATCGGGACCGCGTTGTTGCCGCTGCCGATGTTGGTGCTGGTGCGCTGGGTCCTTCCTGGCGCGCCGGAGCGCTCCCCGGATGTGGTTGCGGTACCAGCGCTGCGGCTGTGCCTGCTGGTGCTGGGCGTGATGGCGATCGCGGTGGCCAACCGGATGGACCCTCTCGCCTGGGGTTTGTTGCTGGTGCTGCTGGGCTTCGGCCTGATCGCATGGATGTTGCGGCTCGACCGCGCCAGCACGCGCCATATCTTCCCCACCGTTTTCCCGGGTCTGGCGCATCCGGTCTCGCTCGGCCTGTGGGTTTTGCTGCTGATGCCGCTGGCGCACATGTGCATCTCGGTCTACACCCCCTTCCTGCTGCAGTTCCACCGTGGCCAAAGCCCGACCGTGGCCGGTTACCTGGGCGCGGTGCATGCGGTGGCCTGGTCGCTTGCCGCGGTGCTGGTCGCACCGTTTGCCGCGCGGGGGCAGGCGGTGTGTATCCAGGCGGGCCCGTTGCTGATCGGCACCGGCCTGGCGGGCCTGGCCTGGGCGCTGCCGGCGCAGCCGCTGGCCTGGGTCGTGACTTCGCTGGTGTTGATCGGCAGCGGTTTCGGCATTTCGTATACGTTCCTGAACCAGCGCGTGATGGCCGCCGCAGAACCGGGCCAGGAGGACGCGACCGCCGGATCGGCGCCCACGCTCGGCGCGCTGGGCGGGGCGGTTGGCGCAGCGATAGCTGGGCTGGTCGGCCAGGCCGTGGGGCTGGACCTGCCGCTGCAACCACAGCAGGTGACGCTGGCGGTCTGGCTGCTGGCCGGCGGCGGCGCGTTGCTGGCGGTGTGGATGGCGATACTGGCGCGGCGGTTGACGCGGGTCAGCAGTTGAGCGACCCGGTGCGCCTGCTGCGGCGGCGGCTCTGGCGATGCCGCACTGGTGGCACGGGGTGTTTGCTGCTGGCGCTGCCGAGTTACCGGGCCGAGACCTTCTTTGCGACCCGGTTGCCGGCCAGCAGCACACCCAGCGCAGCCAACCACATCAGCGCCGGTGTCGGCTCGGGCACCGGCGAGATGGCGGCAAAAGTGAAGTCGTCCGCCACCCAGTGGCCGTTCTGCTCACCCAGCGCGCGGCGGTCGATGCGGTAACCGGTGATGCCAACCAACCCCGCAAAGGAGTCTGCCGTATTGACGAACTGCAGCGGCGCCGGATCGCCGGGGTTGGTATCGGGCAGATCGAACACCACCGACTCCATCACCTGTGCTCCCGACACGGCATGGATCGTGACCTGGTCGGCACCGGCGCCGAAACCGTAATACGCGTTGCGCCCAAACCAGGCGCCGGTGAGCCGCAAGGGCGTAGTGATCGACAAGCCATCGTTGAGCGGATCGTCGAATTCGCTGGTGACAAAGAAGTTGCCGGAATGGGGAATGCCGTACAACGGCCCGGGCGTTTCGGGATCGACGCGGTATGCAGCACCCACCACCTTGAAGCGTTCATCCCAGATCACGCCCTGGTAGAGCAGGCTGTCACCGTTGGCGAAATACAGCCCCGTGGCGGCATTGACGGCCGGCAAGGCCGACAGGTCGTCGAAACTTGCGGTGATCGTCTGGGCCAGGGTCACAGGACCGAGCGTGATGGCAGCGGCGGCCACGAGGCAGTGCAAGGCAGCATGCATGGTGTGTTCTCCCTTTTGGCGCACTGTGGCGCACTGGCGTTCGGGTGCCCAGTCTAGACCGCGGCGGCGCCCTTGGCAACGGACATCGGCACATCGGACGGGGGTGCGATTCAAAGTGATGTGTCGTAGAGTTCGGTCATTGTCCAACTCACCGCAAAGGTGCGAGGCAATGGAATCGACCAAGGTCGGTGATGAGGAGATGATTCGCCGATTGCCCGTGGCGACTTTTGGCTCGTCCTCGGGTGCTCGAATGTCGTCACTGCGGCAACCAGACCAGTCTCACAGCCGGCACCATCATGCACGGCTCGTGGCAGTCGCCGCACGTCTGGTTTTGGGCTGCCCACCTGGTCACGACACAGACCCCCGGCATGAGCGCGCTGCAGTTCCAAAAACAGCTCGGTCTCGGGCGTTACGAAACTGCATTCCAGATGCTTCACAAATTGCGTGCTGCGATGGTTCGCCCGCAGCGAGACACTTGGAGGCGGAGCCGTCCGGCGATGATGCCGCGACCGTGCCCATCTCTATGCTTGGCCTTCGGATAGTCGGCAGGCCTATTCGGATCGGCTCCAGGACACAAGGCCCCGACCTACCGCGGAATATACAGTGCCGCGCGGGCGGACAGGAAATCAGAAAACACCCATCAACCTGTGTCAACCGGATAGGCATGCATGAAACTGCGTTGCTGCCAGGCTTGCGCGAATGCGAAGCGCGCGCGCGGGCCAGACGTTCTGCGGTTGTCAAGACGTTGGGGCACGGCACCGCCTCCAGGCAGACAATGGCTTCACCATTGAGGCGTTGCGGGTTTCACGATCAGCGCCGCCTGCAGTGCCAACTTGAACGCGC
>CAZADK010000577.1:0-3075 GCA_964483855.1 uncultured Rhodoferax sp. | reverse complement strand
ATACGCTGGCCGCGCATGCCTTGCTGGCCTTTGCCCAGCAACAGGGCGTCACAGTGGGCAACGACGTGAAGGAGCGGCTGCTCAAGGCCTATTTTGTCGAGAACCGGTTCATCGGCAGCGTCGACGAACTGGCGGCGATTGCGGGCGAGGCCGGGCTCGATGCCGCCGCGGCGCGCGCCTTCATCAGCGATCCGAAGCAGGTGCGGCAGGTCGCCGCCGCCGACGCGCGGACGCGCCAGATGGGGATTGGCGGCGTGCCTTTCTTCATTTTCAACCAGAAGGTCGCGGTATCGGGCGCGCAGGATTCCACACAATTGCTGGAGGCCATGCAACAGTCGCTGGTCCAAGCTTGATCCACTGGTCCGGCGCCGCTCACCGACGGACCGCAGGGAACACCTGGACGTGTCTGCGTTCGGGGTGCCGGCGCGCGGCATCGCGCTGCTGAACCATCGAGAGGCCGCCTGTATTGGCCTGTGCGGGAACCGGAACCGTGGATTAGTTCACGCCGGCTGCCGGCAGCGCGTGGCTAGAATAAAGGCGGTTCGCTGCACTTTTTCAGTCACAAGGGGATTGTCATGTCGAGTTCGAGCAGGGATTTGCCGGTTTGGCGCGCGGTGGTCAGAGTCATGCGCAATCTTGTGGCCGTGACGCTGCTGGGCGGGGCCGGTGTTGCCTCCGCCGGTTACGTGACCAGCTTCAACCAGACGGTGGTCAATGACATCTTCTCGCAGACGTCGTTCGGTGACTTCAACGTCGACATCCGTTTCAACGACGCCTTGTCGGTCGTCGCGCCTAACTTGCTCGACATCAACAGCGATGCCGAGTTCAACGGCAACAACGATTTTTCGCTCAGTTCACTGGCCAATACGCTGGGCGTGCCCAACTTCACGGTCGCAGTCTTCTTCGTCGACAAGATCTCCCACTGCGGCGGCACCGGCAGCAACATCATCGGATGTGGCAGCAACCCAGGCGGGCTGATAGCCCTCAACTCTGCTGCCGCGGCCGGCAGTAACGGCGCGATCCTGTTTGCCCATGAGCTGGCTCACAACCTGGGGCTGTCGCACCTGACGGTCAGCGGCAACCTGATGCACCCGTCGATCACCGGTGCGAGCACGCTGACAACGACGCAGGTGGGTTCCTTCGTTGACCTGACCACTGGCGCCAGCAAGAGCCCGATCGTGCGCAACGATGCCGGACAGCTCTATATCTCGGTCACACCGATCGCCGTGCTGGCTGCAGCCGCCGTGCCCGAGCCGCAGACCTGGGCGATGATGATTGCGGGCCTGTTGGGCGTTGCTGGCTGGGCCAGGCGCCGGCGGGCATGTGCACGCTGAGTCGCACTCGGTCACTCACCGCGCTGGTGCTGGCTGGCTGCTTCATGGCAGGGTGCGTGCTGGCTGCAGCACCCGCCGCATGGCGGACTTGGGACCTGGGCGCATTCCAGATGCGCGCACCAGCCAACCTGAGCCAGACTGCTGGAGGCATCGACTCCCAGGCCGGGGCGTTGTCCGCTGGTGGCTTGCGCGTCGACTACGACTTCGGACTGTATTCCGATCCCCTTGCCCGGCGTGAAGACACGCTGGACTACCAATCGAGCGCCGGCAAGGTCGATGGCCTGGATGCACGGTTCGTGCAGTACCGGCTTGGCTCTTCTGGCGAGCAGGCCGCGCAGGCTTGCTCCGGCGTGCATGTGCCGCGCGTGGTCACCTCGGGCATGGGCCGGTTGGCATTGACGGTGCTGGCCTGCGCTGCGCATGCGGATGGCCTGGCGGACGTTCCGACGATGCTGGCATCGATCCGTTTCCAGGAGCCGGTTGCACGCTGAGAAGCGAGGTCGGCCCGAGGGTGGCGCGGCCGGCAAACCGCAAGGGACCATGGCCGAGCGTAACAGGCCACCGCGTGAGGGCGGGTCAATCAACCCCCGATAACCGCGCCACGCCGGTACTGCAAGGCCTCGGCCAGGTGCTCGACCCGCACCGTGTCGGCTTGCGCCAGGTCGGCAATCGTGCGCGCCACTTTCAGTACTCGGTGCGTGCCACGGGCTGACCAGCCCAGGCGTGCAGCAGCCATCTGCAGGAACCGGGCAGTGGTGTCGTCCAGCCCGATGTGCGCGTCGATCTCGCCACCTTGCAGCGCATGGTTGGGTTTGGCCTGGCGTGCGGTCGCGCGTGCACGGGCCGCCACGACCCGCTCGCGCACCGCCATGCTGCAGTCGCCGGTCGGGGCGCGCAGCAATTCCGCGCTGGCCAGCGTGGCGACTTCGACATGCAGGTCGATGCGGTCCAACAAGGGGCCGCTCAAGCGGCCCTGGTATCGCGCGACCTGATCGGGTGAGCATCGGCAGGCGCGGTGCTGGGCACCGAGGTAGCCGCAGGGGCAGGGATTCATTGCGGCGATCAGCTGGAACCGGGCCGGGAACTCCGCGCGGCGGGCCGCACGGGCGATGGTGATGGTGCCGGCCTCTAGCGGCTCGCGCAATGCCTCGAGCGCGGCGCGCGGAAACTCGGGCAGTTCATCCAGAAAAAGTACGCCGTGGTGGGCCAACGAGATCTCGCCCGGTCTGGGCGGTGATCCGCCACCTACCAGTGCCACTGCGCTGGCGCTGTGGTGTGGGCTGCAGGTCGGCCTGCGGCCCCAGTGCTCGAGCTTAAAACGGCCTGCCAGGCTGGCCAGCGCGGCGCTTTGCAGCGATTCGGTCACGGTCATCGGTGGCAGCAGTCCCGCAAAACGCTGCGCCAGCATCGACTTGCCTGAACCGGGCGGGCCGGTCATCAGCACGCTGTGGCCTCCGGCGGCCGCGATCTCGAGCCCACGCTTGGCGCCGCTCTGGCCTTTCACGTCGCGCAGGTCGGGGTAGACGGCGGCGGGGGCCATCGGGCTGGCCAGGACACGACTCCAGCCGCCAGGGTCATCGGCGGCCTCCCCTGAAGCAGCCGCGCCGACGGACGATTTGTCGGGCTTGGGCACGAACTGGCGCACCACGTCCAGCAGGTGCACCGCCTGGTAGACCGTGGCCCCTGGCACCAGTGCCGCTTCGCGTGCGTTGTCGGCAGGCAGCACCTGGCAGGGGTGGGC
>CAZADK010000576.1:0-3077 GCA_964483855.1 uncultured Rhodoferax sp. | reverse complement strand
ATATCTGATCTTCCATCCCCTGCTCCGTGTGGTGGTTCTTCAACGCATGAAAATGACCCGCGGCAATCGCGCGCTGCGGGTGATGGGCTGGCCGTCATTGGACACTGTTTGCCAGCGAACCGGCTCGGGCGTGCTCTCGTCCACCACGGTGCTGAAGGCTTCGCTGCCCAATTGAAGATACGCCACCAGTTCGGCCAGCCCATGTTGCAAGGGCTGGCTGCCAACCAGATCGCTCAAGGTGATCTGCGCTCGATCCTGCAAGGCGTGTCGAATATGACGGGTCAGGCGTGCCTGGTCCACCACCACCTGGTCAAACAGCACCGACGGGTCGATATCTTCATCACCCGGCTGCAAGACCAGGGCGGCGATGACCGGTTTCAGCGCGGGCGTGAACAAGGGACGCTCCATTGCCAGCTCGATATGGGCCTGCGCCTCGGCCATCTCCATCATGGCGCCTGCCGGCGGTGTCTCTCGCAGCGCCAGCGCCTTGCTCTCGATGCCGTGCAGGATGTCCATGATGCGGCGGTTCTCCAACCAGGCCTGGTCATCGAGAAACCGCCGCAACTGCTGCGACAAGGCCGCCACCGTGCGTTGCGTGTGCTCGCCAGCTTCCATCCAGTCGTAGTGGACGCGGCGCGTACGGGCATCGGGCCTCAGGTCTGCCACGGCAGGCAGCGCGAGCACACGATCGAGCAATGCCGTCAACTCCTCCTGCCGCCGGCTGGACAGCAAAAAATCCCAGAACGCCCGGAAACTCTTGCCCTGATCGGAATCGGCGATCGCGTCGCGCTCGCCCATGATCTGCTCGAGCAGCGCACCCTTGCCACCCTCCCACATCGCAATACGCTCGCGCACGCGCCGGTCGAGTTGCCGGAAGTTGTGCTCCACCTCGCGGAAGTCGGTGAGCAACTCCCGCGCGCCCTGCGTGAACTGTTGGAAGCGGTCTTTCAACCCGGTGTCGTCCAGCAGCGGCACATCGCCGGAGATCACCCGCGCGATCTCGGCATCGAGCTCGTCACGCTTGCGCTGCAGCTCGGCCAGACGCTTGGCCGGATCGGCCTCGCTGCCCTCGCTCATCTGCTTGAGCAGGTCGAACAGGGTCAGCAACCGCGACTCGGTGCCGACGAACTGCCGCTCCGACAATTGCGCCAGCCACGCAATGGCCTTTTCGGTGGCCGGCGTCAGATCGAACTGCGCCTCATCGGTGCCCGGGCGGTAGAACTTGCGCAGCCAGCCTTTGTCGGGCGCGGCCCAGTCGTTCAGGTACACCAGCGCCGGTTTGGGGAAGGCGGCATCGCCTTGGTGCTGGCGCAGCGCATACAACTCATCCTCCAGCGCCTCGGCCAGGTCGGCAGCCGCCATCACCCGCAGGTTGGGCGCGATGAACACCCGATGCAGGAAGCTCGCCACCAGCGCGGCGTGGTCCGAACACAAGAGGCGCCACGCCGGGTGGTGCGTGCGAAGGGCGTCGAGGATGGCGAAGTCCAGGGGCATGGGTCAGAACGCGGACTGTCGCTGTCGAAGCCATAACCGCCGTCGCGGTTGTTGATTCGAGCCGCAGCCTGCCGCGACCACTGACTTGCGCTTTTCCATTAGCCGCACTTTCCATGCCGTTGACTGGTGCTCGATATGCCTTGCTGATTTCACACGCCTGTTCCTTGTGCGAATCGCGTCTGCACGCTTCGCCAACTCGATTCAATCTCGTTCCCGCGGGTTCGATGTTAACCATCGGACCAGGGGTTGTGAAAGATGGCGGGCGGCCCGTGCTTGTACCTGCCGGCAAGCGCGAGCAAAACCTGATGGGCCATACGGGCCGCAGGCAGCCGGGCCCAGAATGCGGCGGCGGCGTCATCCCGGGCTTCATCGAGCATGGCTTTGCACAGAAACTGGCTGGCCAGCGGCAGGTAGGTGGTGCTGGCCAGCGGCAGGTAGGTGGTGCTGGCCAACTGCCTGCGGTAGACAGGCTCCGCCAGCACGCCGTGACCGGTGCCGCCCTGCTCACAGGGCTGCGACAGATCGCTGGCGCAATAACCGCACATCGCGCATTGCTGCACCCAGCAGATCATGGACCATCGCTTTTGCGGCGGCGGACGCAGATCCAGATCAGGCGAGCCGAACACGCTGGTGCTGGCCATCTCGCGCACCTGATTCAGGTTGCGGCAAACGCCACATGCCACTTCATCCCCATAAATGACGGTCATCGGTGGCAAGCTCCTTTTGGCTGGGCTGGGAGATGGTGGCCGACAAGCCTTCGATTTCCTCCCTGAGCAGCCATGATCGCGGGCGGTGGTGTCACGGTGCGAGCCTGGGTGGCTGGGCTTGTGTACAGGGCGATGGGGGATCGCAGGGGGTCAGGGTGTCTTGTGGTGAGCCAGAGGCTCGGGAAGATCGCGCGTGCCAGAATCGCTGCAGAGGACAAGTCGAAACGGTTGGCGTTGCCAGGAGATCTGCAGCGCCATCGAACTGCGTTCTGCCGAAGGGATGCATGAACGTCCGCCGCTGCTGCCGGCAGAGCTGGCGCGCGCCAAACTGGCCATGATCGTCGCATCCGGGGTCAAGGCACTGGTTGCCACAAAAGGTGCGACCGATTCGATACCGATCGTGATTCCAGCAACCAGCAGTGACATCGTCGCCATGGGGCTGATCCAGAGTCTGGCACGGCCCGGCGGAAATATCACGGGCTCGACCTCTTTCGGGTCGGAGTTCCTGGTCGAGAGGCTCGAAATCCTCAAGGATGTCTTGCCACGGTTCACCCGTGCGGGCATTCTTGCCAACCCTCGGTACCTGAAGAGCCGACGTATACCAACCCGTTTACTCGCCCCTGGTTGTGCGCCTGAGCCGGGATCGAGCCCAGTCGAACAAGGCCTCGCCGTCACGGCCCTGCAGCAAGGGCGCGATGGCCCGAAGATGATAGGAGTTATCCGCCAACCTGCAAACTTCGCAAGCCATATTCATTTTGGCGACGGAACGTAAACGCCTCGATCACATCCCACAACATGTGCCCCGATCGTCAGCACGCCAATCCAGGCCGCTGCGCTTCAATCATTCTGTGAGACCCCGCCCAAGACATGAATGAC
>CAZADK010000575.1:0-3077 GCA_964483855.1 uncultured Rhodoferax sp. | reverse complement strand
CGTGGGGGCAGTTTCACTTCAGTAGTTCACTTTCTTCTCGACGAACCGGAACTGCACCACGGTCAAGGTGATCACGATCACCATCAGCACCACCGATTGGGCGGCTGAGCTTCCCAGGTCCATGGCCTTGATGCCGTCGTAGTAGACCTTGTAGACCAGGATCGAGGTGTCCCTGCCCGGGCCACCTTCGGTGGCGGCATCGATGATGCCGAAGGTGTCGAAGAACGCATAGACGATATTGATCACCAGCAGGAAGAAGGTGGTCGGCGACAACAAGGGAAACACGATGGTCCAGAAGCGGCGCCAGGGCCGCGCGCCGTCTATGGCAGCGGCCTCGATGAGCGACTTCGGGACGCTCTGCAGGCCAGCCAGAAAGAACAGGAAATTGTAGGAGATCTGTTTCCAGACCGCGGCCGCGACAACCATGGTCATGGCATGGCGTCCGTTGAGCAGCGGATCCCAGTCGACGCCCAGCACGCGCAGCCAGTACGAGACGACACCCACGCTAGGCGCCAGCATGAACAGCCACAATACTCCGGCGATCGCCGGCGCCACGGCATACGGCCAGATCAGCAGGGTCTTGTAGGCCAGCGCACCCTTGACGATGCGGTCGGCAAAAACGGCCAGCACCAGCGATATGCCGATGCCGAGCGCCGCCACGAGTACGGAGAACAGCGCGGTGGTGTAGAACGACGCAAGATAGGTCGGGTCATTCCACAGGTTGCGGAAGTTCTCCAGCCCGACCCATTCCACCGATGTTCCGAAGGCATTCGACTGTTGGACCGATTGCACGACCGCTTGTCCAGCCGGCCAGAAGAAGAACACTGCAATCACGGCCACCTGGGGCGCCAGGAGCGCCCACGGTAGCCAGGAGGAGCGGAAAACTACGCGCTTTTCCACCCGACGCTAGCTCTTGTTGGCCTTCTCAAAACGTTGCAGCAGCTCGTTGCCACGCTCCACGATCGAGTCCAGGGCTTCCTTGGCGGTCTTCTTGCCATTCCAGACCTGCTCCAGTTCCTCGTCCTCGATGGTTCGGATCTGCACATAGTTGCCCAGGCGGATGCCACGCGACTTGTCGGTGGTCTTGCGGATCATCTGGTTCACGCCCACGTCGGTGCCCGGGTTCTTCTGGTAAAAGCCGGACTTCTCTGTCAACTGGAACGCGGCAGTGGTGATAGGCAGGTAACCGGTGCGCTGGTGTGTCGCCGCCTGGATGTCAGGCTGCGACAGGTAGTTGAAAAATTGCGCGATACCCTTGTATTCATCCGCCTTCTTGCCGGCCATGACCCACAGGCTGGCCCCGCCGATCACGGTGTTCTGCGGTGCACCCGGTACATCGGGATAAAAAGGCAGCGGTGCCAGTCCCCAGTCGAACTTGGCATTGGCCTTGACGTTGCCGTAAAAGCCGGTCGAGGTGGTCATCATCGCGCATTCACCAGAGATGAAGCTGGCCTCCGGCACATTGGCGCGCCCCTTGTAGACGAACAGCCCCTGTTTGGCCATGTTGGCCAGGTTCTCGATATGGCGCACGTGCAGCGGTGAGTTGACCTTCATGCGCGCGTCCATGCCCTGCATGCCGTTGCCCTTGGTCGCGAACTCCACGTTGTGCCAGGCGGAAAAACTCTCTAGCTGGGTCCATCCCTGCCAGGCGATGGAGATCGGGCATTTGTGGCCGTTGGCCTTGAGCTTGGCGGCGGCGAGCGCCACCTCCGGCCAGGTGCCGGGCGCCTTGTCGGTGGCGATGCCGGCCGCCTTGAAGGCGTCCTTGTTGAAATAAAACACGGTGGTGGAGCTGTTGAACGGAAAACTCAGCATTTGGCCGTTGGGTGCCGTGTAATAACCTGCCACGGCCGACACATAGCCGCTGGGGTCAAATTTGACGCCGGATTCCTTCATGATCTTGCCCACCGGCACGGTCACGCCCTTGCTGGCCATCATGGTGGCGGTGCCGACCTCAAACACCTGCAGGATGAGCGGGGCATTGCCGGCGCGGAAGGCGGCCACCGCGGCCGTGAACGACTCGGTGTAGTTGCCCTTGAAGGTAGGGACGATCTTGTAGGCGCTTTGGCTGGCGTTGAAGTTCTTGGCCAGGTCGTTGACCACTTCGCCATTGACGGCGGTCATGGAATGCCACCACTGGATTTCGGTCTGGGCCTGAGCACTCAAAGCAAAAACCGTCGCCAGGGCGACGGTCGCAATTTTCAGTTTCATGGTTTCTCCTTGATTGATTCCGGCAGATTACCCGCCGAATGTGACTGTAAGATTACACAACGGTTGCAGTTGTCCCGGATAGAGGGATTTCCATAGGTCGGCGCGTGGGCATTTAGAAAATGCTGCGCTGCGGTAACATGGGTTCTAGCCGCATGTTCAATCGCCCGGAGTCCATGGTTCAATGCTTCCCGCAGGTAGTCGGTGATGGCGTTCGTGACGGCAGTCAACCGAAGAACCGATGAACGCCCCGACCCGCCCCGACTATCTGCTGCCCGTTGCCGGCTTCCCGGCCGCCGCGCAGGAACGCATCCGCGAGATTCCGTACAACTACACCTCCTTCTCCGACCGGGAAATCGTGATCCGGTTGCTGGGCGAATCCACCTGGAACACGTTGCTGCGCCTGCGTGACGAACGCCGCACGGGTCGCTCCGCCCGCATGTTGTACGAAGTGCTGGGCGACATCTGGGTGGTGCAGCGCAACCCCTATCTGCAGGACGACCTGCTGGACAATCCCAAGCGCCGTCGCCTGCTGGTCGATGCGCTGCAGCACCGACTGGGTGAGATCGGCAAGCGCCGCACGCCGGACCAGGATGCGCAGCGCGACGCCATGGTGGGCGAGTTGCTCGATGCCGCGCAGGTGGCCGTACAGCGATTCGATCGCAGTTTCGTCGACGTGCAAGACCTGCGCCGCAAGGCCCAGCGCCTGCTGCGCAAACTCACGGCCCGTGACAACATCAAGTTCGACGGCCTGAGCCGGGTCTCGCATGTGACCGACGCGACCGACTGGCGTGTCGAGTACCCCTTCGTCGTGCTGACGCCGGACAACGAGGCCGAAATGGCTGGCCTGGTCAAGGGCTGTATCCCCC
>CAZADK010000574.1:1788-3080 GCA_964483855.1 uncultured Rhodoferax sp. | reverse complement strand
TGTTCCAGGCCATGTTGGCCATGAACATCATCAGCGTGTCGATGCGGTAGGGGTCGCCACGGGTGGCATTGGTGATGACGTTGTGCATCATGCCGTGCGCCGACAGCGGATGCTCCCACGAATACGCATGGTCGATCCGGATCGGCGAGCCGTCCGGATGGATGGCCAGTTCATCCGGATGGGCCGGGAAACCCAGCGGCGCCGCGTTCAGCGGCGTGTTGGGCTGGATCTGGGCCGGGTCGTTGAAGGCCCGGTAGTTCGGCACGATATGGCGCGGATAAGGCGCCTTGTGGCGGAAACCGCCGGGCGCGTCGATGGTGCCCAACAGGCTCATCAGGATGGCCAGTGCGCGCACGGTCTGAAAGCCGTTCGAATGCGCTGCCAGGCCGCGCATCGCGTGAAAGGCGACCGGGCGCGCCTGCGTGTGCGGGTGGTGCCGGCCCCAGGCATCGGTCCACGGGATCGGCAACGTATATGCCTGCTCGAACGCGGCATGCCCCATCTCGCCGGCCAGCTGCCGGATCCGTTCGGCCGCAATGCCGGTGATGGTGGCGGCCCACTCCGGCGTGCAGGAGGCGACCCGCTCGCGCAGCAGCTGGAACGACGGCGCAACCTTGCTGCCGTCGGCCAATGTGTAGTGGCCTTCGAGCGCGGGGTCGCAACCGTCGGCGATGCCTTCCGGATAAGCGTTCAGTACCTGGCTTGACGCCTTGTCCCACACCAGTTTGTTGTGTGGATGGCGGCCGTCGCCAGGCGGGCCTTTCTCGGGGTTGGGATCGAACGCGAAAAGCCCTTCGCGTTCACCCTCGTCCAGCACCACCAGTTGCGGCGCATTCGTGAAACGCTGGAGGAAGGCATGGTCGATGCGGTCGGTGCGGATCAGCTCATGCATCAACGCCATGAACAAGGCGCCGTCGGTGCCCGGCTTGATCGGGATCCACTCGTCGGCAATGGCCGAATAACCGGTGCGCACCGGGTTGATCGAGATAAAGCGCCCACCGTCGCGCTTGAACTTGGCAATCGCAATCTTCATCGGATTGCTGTGATGGTCCTCGGCGGTGCCGATCATCACGAACAACCTGGCGCGGTCCAGGTCCGGACCGCCGAATTCCCAGAAGCTGCCACCCACCGTGTAGATCATGCCGGCGGCCATGTTGACCGAGCAGAAGCCGCCGTGGGCGGCATAGTTGGGTGTGCCGAACTGGCGTGCGAACAGGCCGGTCAGCGCCTGCATCTGGTCGCGGCCGGTGAACAGCGCGAATTTCTTCGGATCGGTGGCGCGAATCTTGGCC
>CAZADK010000574.1:0-1778 GCA_964483855.1 uncultured Rhodoferax sp. | reverse complement strand
GGTCAGGATCTCGTAGGTACGCGCCCAGCTGATGGGCTCGAACTCGCCAGCGCCGCGTTCGCTACCGGCCTTGCGCAACAGCGGCTGCGTCAGCCGCGCCGGCGATACCTGCTTCATGATGCCGGACGCACCCTTGGCGCAGATCACGCCCTTGTTCAACGGGTGTTCGGGGTTGCCGTCGATGTAACGCACCTCGGGGCCGTTGTCGCCCTCGCGCAGGTGCACCCGGATGCCGCAGCGGCAGGCACACATGTAGCAGGTGGTGCACTTGATCACGGTATCCGATACCTGCTCGCGCGCCAGGGGGTTGTGCAGCGGTTCGTCGGACAAGAACTTGAACATGGTCGTGGAGGCTCCGGGTGCTTGTGGTGCGTGTTGTGCCGCCGCCCTGTCGGTAGGCGGATGGGTCAATGTTAACCAACGCCACTCAAAAGAAAAAACGGATAATCCGGTTCATCGTGACCGATAAAACCGATCAGCGCCTGCGCCTGAACCTGCGCCAGCTCGAGGTATTCGTCGCCACCGCCCTTGCCGGTTCGACCCGGGCGGCGGCAGGCCGCATCGCGCGCTCGCAGTCGGCCGCCAGCGCGGCGCTGGCTGAACTCGAGGCGACCTTGGGCGGCGCGTTGTTCGACCGTGTCGGGCGGCGCCTGCTGCTCAACGAAAACGGCCAGGCCTTGTTGCCACGAGCGCGTGCCCTGCTGGATCAGGCGGCCGAACTCGAGGCCTTGTTCTCGGGGGACCATGCGGCGCCGTTGCATGTGGCGGCCAGCTTCACGATCGGTGAGTACCTGCTGCCGGATCTGGTGGCGAACTGGACCCGCGAGCAGCCGCAAAGCCGGATCCGGCTGCGCATCGCCAATACCAGCGACGTGGTCGCCGCGGTTGCCGGGTTCGAGGTCGACGTCGGCTTTATCGAAGGCTTGCAAACCCATCCGGACCTCGTCGTACGGCCCTGGCTGCGTGACGAACTGGTCATCGTCGCGGCGCCGCAGCACCCGCTGGCGGGCACGCGCGCCGTCTCGGCGCGCCAGTTGTCAGCGGCAACCTGGATCCTGCGCGAACATGGCTCCGGCACCCGGCAGGCGACCGACACCTGGTTGCTCGAACACCTCGATCGCCAGCAGGTCGGATTCGAACTGGGCAGCACCGAGGCGATCAAGCGCCTGGTGGCCGCCGGTGCCGGGCTGGGTTGCCTGTCACGTTATGCGGTCGCGCAGGCGCTCGATGCCGGCTGGCTGGTGGAACTGCGCACCCGACTTCCGAGTGCCGAGCGCCGGCTGGCATTGGCACTGCACCGCGACAAGGTGCTGGGCCGTGCGACCCAGGCCTTCATCGGTTATTGCATGCAGGACCGGCGCGGCGCTGCGCCCAGGGCGCGCGGCTGACGGCGTGGCGCACCGTCAGGCCGTGGCGCCGGTCTGGTCGTGGCGCCGGTCTGGTCGTAGCGCCGGTCTGGTCGTGGCGCCGGTCAGGTCGTGGCGCCGGTCAGGTCGGTTTTTTGTGTGTGCCGTCGCACAGCGGCTGGTTGCCGCTGGCCTTGCAGCCACAGAAATACACCTGTTTGTTTTCGGTCGCGCTGTATTTGACGGGCGAGAACGTGCTGCCCTTGTGAGTCCCGTCGCAAAACGGCTGGTTCTGGCTGCGGCCGCAGGCACACCACCAGTAGTCCTTGCCCTGCTCGACGGCGACGGCGAAAGGGGTTTCGGATGCGCGCACGGGGTTGCTCATGGAATCTCCTGGGTGTTGAAACAACGAAACAGCGTAAACAACGAAAG
>CAZADK010000573.1:0-3111 GCA_964483855.1 uncultured Rhodoferax sp. | reverse complement strand
GTTCCAGCAACGCCTTTTTGCACGTGAGTACGTGTGCCTGGTGCCCGGCAAAGCGATGCTGCTCGCGCACCAGGCACACGTACTCACGTGCAAAAAGGCGTTGCTGGAACAGCGCATCCGGCAATTGCGGATAAGCGCCGATCGCAAGGTCGATTTCGCCGGACTCAAGCGCAGCGGGAATATGCGCGGGATCGAGCGTGCGCAAGCGCAGGCCAGCGCGCGGTGCGGCACCGCGCAAGGCCTGTACGATGCGCGGCCACAGGACGAAGCTGCCTACGTCCGACAGGCATAGCGTAAAGACGCGCTCGGCGCTAGGCGCGCTAAAGCCGCCGCCGGCCAGCACATCGTCGCGCACCCGTGCCAGGATCTCGCGCAACGGTAGCGCCAGGACCTGGGCACGCGAGGTCGGCACCACGCCATGCCCGGTACGCACGAACAGCGGATCGCCCAACAGGGCGCGCAGGCGCTTCAGCGCATGGCTGGTCGCTGGCTGACTCATCTCGAGTTCGCGCGCCGCGCTTGAGACGCTGCCGTGCCGCAGCAGGGCATCGAGCACCGGGAGCAGGTTCAGATCGAGGTTCCTGATATCCATGGATCGGATTCCGCATATTGGCAATATGTCATTGTCTGATATCTAGCCAAGGCGTAATGTATGCATCGAATATCGGCGCCAGTCCGATTACCCAAGGTGACAAAGTGACCCGAATCCTGCCACAGTTGCTCCAAGCTCTTGCCTGCGCCTGGTTGGCGGTGGCGCCGGCCGCTGCCCAGTCCTGGCCGGAGCGCCCGCTCAAGGTCTACGTCAGCACCGCCGCTGGTTCCGCCCCCGACATCGTGGCGCGACTCATCACCGACCAGTTGGCGCAAATATGGGGCAAGGCCCTGGTGGTCGACAACCGCCCCGGCGCCGGCGGCAATCTGGGCGCGCAGGCCGCCGCCAAGGGCCCGGCCGACGGCTACACCCTGTGGTTCGCCCACGCCACGCCGGTGGTGATGAACCAGTACCTGTTCAAAGCGCCCGGCTTCGACGCCGAACGCGATTTCACGCCGGTGGTGCGGGTCGGCCTGAACCCGATGATGATCGCGGTCAATCCGTCATTGGCGGCGACCGACTTGAAAGCCCTGATCGCACATGCCAAAGGCCGCGCCGACAAGCTGTCGTTCGCAACTTCGGGCTCGAAAAACATTCCACACCTGGTGGGCGAAACGCTGAACCAGCTGGCTGGTCTCGGCATGATTCACGTGCCCTACAAAGGCAGCCAGCAGGCGGCGCAGGATACCGCCGGTGGCCAGACCAATGTGTATGTCGACGCGGTGCCGCCGATGGTGCCTTGGCTGCAGGGTTCGCGGCTGCGCGCGGTCGCCGTCACCAGCAGGAACCGGCTACCGGGTTTCGAGCAAGTGCCGACCGCCGCCGAGTCGGGCATCGATCTTGTGATGTCGGGCTGGACCGGCTTCCTGGCGCCCACCGGCACCGCGCGCGAGGTGATCGAGCGCGTCAATCGCGACGTCAACAGCGTGCTCGCCAGACCAGACATGATCGCCCGCATGCGTACCCTGGGCACCTACGAACTGGGCGGCACGCAAAAGGAATTCGAGGCCTTCATCGCCCAGGAGCGTCGCCTGTGGGAGCGCGTGGTGCAAATGGCACGCATCGAACGCGAATGACCTTCAACTCAAGCGTGATTTCCGGAACATCGCCATGAGCGCCTTCATCGACGTCCACCACCACTTGTTGCCGCGCCTTTATATCGACGCCGTCGGCAGCGGGCCGATCACCGACCAGGCGCCGCGGCGTGCGGCAGTAGCGCTCGACTGGACGGCGCAGAAGTCAATCGATGAAATGGATGCCAACGGCGTCGCCGTCGCCCTGCTCTCGGTGTCCGCCCCGGGGGTCTGGTTTGGCGACAACGCCAAGGCCACGCACCTGGCGCGCGCCTGCAACGACTTCAACGCCGATCTGGTGCGCAGCCATCCGCGACGCTTCGGCATGTTCGCCTCGCTTGCCTTGCCGGACGTCGATGGCAGCCTGGCGGAAATTCGCCGTGCCTGCGAGGAGCTGAATACGGACGGCTTCTGTCTGGTGAGCTCCTACGCCAATCGCTACCCCGGCGATGCCGCGTTCGCGCCGGTGTTCGACGAACTGAACCGCCGTCACGCGGTGGTGTTCGTGCACCCGACCGCATCCGACACCAGCAAGTCCCTCCTGCCCGGTATCCCGGCATCCACCATGGAATTCGTGCTCGACACTACCCGCGCGGTGATGAGCCTGCTTTACAGTGGAACGCTGTCGCGCTGCCCGAACATCCGCTTCATCTTCTCGCATGCCGGCGGAACGGTGCCTTACATCGGCCACCGCATGTGCCGGCTGGAAGCGCAGGAGGAGTTCGCGAAGCTGATCCCCGAAGGGGCCATGCGGGCGCTTACACGGCAGTTCTACGACACTGCGCTGTCTGCCAACGAACCCGCGCTGGCAGCACTGGAGAAGTTCGTGCCGCAGACACAGATTCTGTATGGCAGCGACTTTCCGTTTGCAGTGGGCATGATGAAGAAGACCATTGACGGGCTCGCGGCACACGACTTCACACCCGAGGCCCGCAAAGCTGTCGAGCACGGCAACGCGCTGGCCATGTTTCCGCGTTTGGCCAACTGAAAGCCCCTGCGAAATGATCTTCGACCTGCGCATCTACACCTGCAAACCCGAAAAGATGCAGGACTGGCTGGCACTCTACTCGGCACAGGGCTACCAGCTCATGCGCGCTGGCAGCGCGTGATCAGGTCGGACGGCATTGTGGTCAACGATTGACAGCGCCCAGTGGTGATCCATCCGCTGGGAAAATCCATCTCGATATCGTCGCCGGCGGCTTGGACGCCGGTGATGCCGGGCTGTCGGGCGCCCGCTCCAGGCTCCTATACTGGTGCCTTAACCCGAGGAGACTGACCCCACCATGGCACCCGACATCCCGCATACCGCACTGCAACTGCGCTCCCTGGTCAAGAAGAGCGGCCAACTCGAACTTTCACTGGCGAGCGTCCCGGTGCCTGCCCCCAAACCGGACGAGGTTCTGATCCGCATCGAGGCCACGCCGATCAATCCTTCCGACCTGGGCC
>CAZADK010000572.1:0-3115 GCA_964483855.1 uncultured Rhodoferax sp. | reverse complement strand
GAGCTGTTGAAGCGGCGCTTGCGCCTGCCGCTGGTGTCCAGCTCACAGTACCCGAGGTGAAAACCCACGCCCAGGCGCCGCGCCTCTTCGAACAGTGGCAACGTCGCCGGGCCCGGCATCTCGCGTTCGAACCAGCTGTCGATCTCGTCTTCGTCCTCGCTCCACCAATGGGGGAAAAACGCCGTCAGGCAGGCCTCGGGGTAGGCAACCACCTGCGCCCCCATGCCCGCGGCCTGGCGCATCAGTTCGATCATCCGCCGCACGACGGCGGCGCGAGTCTCGGAGCGGGCGACAGGGCCCATCTGGGCGGCGCAGAGCGTGATGGAGCGTGGCATGGCGTGGTTGGGTTCTTCAGGTGGTTGGGGTGAGGGTGCAGCGACCTGTTGTGCGGATGACAGCCGCCCAGTATGGAGGGGCTATCGTACCGGGTCAATGGGCGTTTCCCCATGAGGCAGCAAGGTGCGGCGCCCCCGATGCGCCGCGTTCGAGGGTGACCCACGGCGCCTGTACCGCTGAACGTCCGGCAGTTTCAGCGCCGGGCGGTCAACGCCGCCCCGCGGTGTGCTGCGCGGTCGGCTTGACCCGCAATCGCGCTTCGCGCAGCGCCACGAACACCCCCGAGCCCAGGATCAGCACGATGCCGGCGGCCGACCAGGCGCCCGGCACCTCGCCCCAGATCGCAAAGCCCCAGAAGGCGGCCAGCAACAGGCCGCTGTATTCGAACGGCGCGACCAGGCCCGCGGCGCTGCTGCGGTAAGCCTGGGAGATCAGGTAGCCGCCGGCAGCGGAACAGGCGCCGGCCACGAACATCAATCCAAAGTGCAACGGTGTCGGCCAGGACCAGGCGCGAAACAGGAATTCCAGCGACGGATGCCCGCTGCCGGACCACTGCCCGGTGCCGAACACCAGGCCCATGGCCGAGCAGGCCAGGATGAAGGTGATCTGGATGTAGACCGACATGGTCGCCGCCGATTCGGCCAGGCCCATGCTGCGCGTCATCGTGTGCAAGCCCGCATAGGCCAGTGCCGACAACGCCGGCAGCAACACCGCCCACTGGAATGCCGCCGTACCGGGCTTGACGATCAGCAGCACACCCAGCATGCCCACGCACAATGCCGTCCAGCGCCGGATACCGACGTATTCCTTGAGCAGCCAGGCCGAGAACGCGGTGATCAGCAAGGGCGCGACATAGAAGATGGCCGAAGTCTCGGCCAGCGGCAACGTCGCCAGCGCCGCGAAGTAGGACATGTTCGTGACCACGACGCACAGGCCGCGGAACAGGTGGGCCTTGGGCCTGCGGGTGCGCAACACCGACAGCCGGTCGCCGCGTGGCGCGAGCAACAGCACCGTCAGCACCAGGGCCACAACGGCGCGTACCAGCACCACCTCGTGCAGGGGATAGGTGGCACTGAACGACTTGATCGCGATGTCGTTGATGGAGAACACCAGCGCAGCGCCGAGCGCGCAGACGATGCTCAGGCGTGCCCCCTCCAATCCGGGCCTGGGCGTGGTGTTCATCCGGGCTGCTGCGCGCGGCGATCCGCCACAGACAGCTTCGTCCGGGAATGGCCGCAGGGCCGGCTTCGCGGCCATCCGCGCGGCCTCGTTGCACGTCGGCAGTTTGCTGCGCAGCGGGCCTTTGCGCGCGTCAGGCCTCCGTGTCGGTCACGGCAATACATTCGAGCTCGAACCGCAACGCCGGCGACAGGCATCCGGTGATGGTGGTGCGGGCCGGATAGGGCGCCGAGAAATATTCGGTGTAGAGCCGGTTGAACAGCGGCAGGTCCTCGGCGTCGCGCACGTAGTTGCGCGTCTGCACCACGTTGGCCAGGTCGGCGCCAGCCGACTGCAGCACCTTGCGCAGGTTCTCGACCGAGCGGCGGAACTCGCCTTCGAAACTGTCGGAGACGATCTTTCCGGTGGCGTCGACCGATGCCTGGCCGGAAACGAAGACCATGTTTCCCACCCGCACGGCCGGGCTGAACGGCAAGTGGGATACCGGGGTGTCGGGCCGGCGGGGATACGAAACGGTGGGGTGCATGGGCGGCTGTCTCCATTGCTGATGGCGGTTCCCGGGCGGTGCGATCGGGGCGGAAATCAGATGTCGGTACCCAGATGCGCGACGCAATCGCCACGTTCGACGCGGCCGAAATGGCGCTGGCACACAACCATGCCAGCGCGGCGGAAGTGGCAGATCACCGGCTCGCGTCCCGGGTTGTCGATGAAGTGGATACGTCCGGCAGCGTCGCCGGCCCGGACTTCGGCGCCCAGGTCCGCCAGCGGCTCGAGCAATCCGGCTTCGTTGGCGTAGACATAGTGTTCCCGGCTGGAGACCTCGATCATGCGCAAGTCCGTTCGCGGCTCGGGCGCCGGTGTGTTGGCCAGCACGCCGGCAAAAGCCAGGAACCGCTGCACGCCGCCCTCCAGCATGGCCAGGCTGGAGCGGTTCACGTCGCCGCCGCCGCCGAATTCCCCGCCCAGCGACACCAAGCCACGCCGCGCGGCTGCAGCGCCGGCCAGCCGGCCCTCGGGGTTGTAGGCCCATACCATGCTCAGCGGCGCGCCGAAGGCCTGCAACGCCGCCTGCGATCGCGCGTCGAGCGACGGATCGCCACTCATGCGCATCGAGCAGAACGGCACGTACTTGAGCGACGAACCACCCGAATGCAGGTCGTGGTGGAAGTCGGCCATCGGGTACAACACGCTGTCGATGTAGTGCGCGATGGCCCATGTGGGCGTGCCGTGCGGGTCGCCGGGAAAGGCCCGGTTCAGGTTGCCCTGGTCGATCGGCGAAACCCGCGCGCCCGCCATTGCGGCCGGCATATTGGCCGCCGGCAGGATGATGATGCGGCCGCGCACGTGTTCGGGTTCGAGTTCGCGGATCAGCTTGGCCAGCGTGATCTGGCCCTCGTATTCGTCGCCGTGGTTGCCCGCCATCAAGAACACGGTGGGGCCGTCGCCATTGCGGATCACCGCGATCGGTATCGCCAGGGCGCCATAGGCCGAGCGGGTGACCGAATGCGGCAGGTAGAGCCAGTCGACCTGCTTGCCCTGGGCGTTGTAGTCGACGTCGGTGAAGATCATGGTGGGGTTTGACATGGGACCTCCGATGGGT
>CAZADK010000571.1:0-3117 GCA_964483855.1 uncultured Rhodoferax sp. | reverse complement strand
CAGCGACCCCAAGACCCGGGCCATCCTGCTGTACATCGAATCGATCGAGGCGCCACGCAAGTTCATGTCCGCGGCCCGCGCCGCCGCCCGCAACAAACCGGTCATCGTCGTCAAAGCCGGGCGCTCGACCCAGGGACAACGCGCCGCCGCCTCGCACACCGGCGCGCTGGCGGGATCTGACCTGGTGTACGACGCCGCGATCGCTCGCGCCGGCATGTTGCGCGTCGACACCTTGCAGCAGCTATTCCTGGCCGCTGAAACCCTGACCCGCTTTCGCACCAACCCGTCCGACCGGCTGACCATCCTGACCAACGGCGGCGGCGCCGGCGTGATGGCGGCCGATGCGGCGGAAAACGCAGGCATCGAACTGGCCGCGCTGGGTGCGGACACCATGGCTGCGCTCGACGCCGTGTTGCCGAGCAACTGGTCCCATGGCAATCCGGTGGACATCATCGGCGACGCCCCGGTGACGCGTTACGTCCAGACCCTGCAGGTGTTGCAACAGGACCCGCAGGCTGGAGCCATCCTGTTCATCCACGCTCCCACGGCAATCGTGCCGTCCCAGCAGATCGCGCAGGCGCTGCTGCCGCTGGTGGATCCCCGGCAACCCCGCATGTTGTCGTGCTGGCTTGGCGAGGCGGCGGTGGCCCAGGCCCGGCAGACGTTCCAGGACGCCGGTATCGCCAGCTATGGCACTCCGGAGGAAGCTGTCAGCGCATTTGCCATGCTGGTGCGTTACCGGCGCAACCAGGCCCAGTTGCTCGAGGCACCAGCGGCTCTTTCCGCGAGCGCCGCCGCCGCAGTACCCGACCGAGCGGGGGTCGACGCGTTGCTCGAATCGGCGCTGGCACAGGGCCAGTCGATGTTGACCGAGCCGCAGGCCAAGGCGGTGCTCGATGCCTACCGTATCCCGGTGGTGGCCACCCGCGTCGTGGCGGCCAGTGCGGACGAAGCGGCCAGCGCCGCACAGGCGATCGGGTTTCCGGTCGTGCTCAAGATCCTGTCCAACGACATTTCGCACAAGTCCGACGTCGGCGGCGTGATGCTCGACCTCGCGCACCCGGCTGCGGTCCGGGACGCGGCCAGTGGCATGCTCGCACGGGTTGCAGCCGAACGGCCGCTGGCCCATGTCGACGGCTTTACCGTTCAGGCCATGGTGCGAGTGGCCCATGGGCGTGAACTCATCGTCGGCGCCAGTATCGACGCGGTGTTCGGCCCGGTAATCCTGTTCGGATCGGGCGGTACCTCGGTCGAGGTCGTGGCCGACCGCGCCATCGCATTGCCGCCGCTCAACAACCGACTGGCCCGGGCGCTGGTGAGCAACACCCGCGTGGCCCGGCTGCTCGAAGGCTTCCGGGATACACCGGCGGCCGATCTGGACGCGCTCGACAACGTGCTGGTGGCCGTATCGCAACTGATGGCCGACCATCCGCAGATCACCGAACTCGACATCAACCCGCTGATCCTGGGCCCCAAGGGCGCCATCGCGCTGGACGCACGTATCCGGGTCGACGACAGCCGCGCCGGCGGGGCGGAACATTTCGCGATCAAGCCCTACCCCGCCTACCTGGCCGAGCAGATCGAATGGCAAGGACGTTCTCTGCAGGTGCGGCCGATCCGCCCGGGCGACGAAGCACAGCATCTGGCCTTCCTGTCGCAGCTCGACCCCGAGGACATACGCATGCGGGTGTTCTACAGCCGGCGCAGCATCGAACCGAGCGAGCTGGCCCGGCTGACGCAGATCGACTACGAACGCGAAATCGCCTTCATCGCAGAGACCACCGAACCCGACGGCAGTACGCAGACGCTGGCCGCGGCACGGGCCGTGTCCGACCCGGACAACATCAGTGCCGAGTTCGGCATCGTTGTGCGATCGGACCTCAAGGGCCAGGGACTGGGCCGGCTGATGATGAACAAGCTGATCCGGACCTTGCGCGCGCAAGGCACGCAGCGCCTGGTGGCCACGGTGCTGCAGGAAAACAGACGCATGCTGGCACTGCAGCGCGATCTCGGTTTCGTCGAGGTGCCGGATGAAACCAGAGACGGAACGCGCTCGATTGCGCTGCACCTGCAGCGCGATGGCGTCGGAGCCTGAACCGATTCGGCGGCCAACCCGGGGCGCCGAGGCCCGGCATGACCGGGACGCCGACCCAATGCCCCTGTGCAGCCGGGGCCAGGCCACGGGTGCTGGCGCTGGCGCGGCCGGCGACCGTGCGGTGAATGCCACCGCGACCGGCGGCCAGCTCGGCCTGGCCGCTCGACGCTGGCGACTGCGATAGGCTTGATCCTGATCGCCCCGCACCTTCTTTTCACCTATGCTCCTGCCATGCAACAAGCTTTTCAGACCGCCCCGCTGGGCGCCCTGTCGTGGTCGCTGATCGTCCTGTTGGGAATGGCCAAGTTCCTGGCGGTAGAAGCCGAAAGGCGGGCATTGCGCCGCCTCGGCGTACGGAGCCCGTAAATGGGGCTGCGTGAACGCCTGCGCGCGATGGTGCCGACCCGCGCGCAAATCCACGACAACCGCTGGCTGCGTTGGCTCGGCCCGTTGCTGCGCCGTCCCCGGCTGTGGCGATGGTCGCGCCGTGGCGTGGCGCTGGGTGTGGCACTGGGCATCTTTTTCGGCCTGCTGATCCCGGTCGCCCAGATTCCGCTGTCGGTCGGCGCTGCAGTGCTCCTGCGCGCCAACGTGCCAGCCGCGGCGGTCAGTACGCTGGTCACCAACCCGCTCACGTTCGGGCCACTGTATTACGCCGCCTACAAGCTGGGGCACTGGGTCACCGGCGCGCCGGACAAGGCCGAACTCAATGGCGTCGCCGCGCAGGAACTGCATGCGGCTGGATTGCCCAAGGAAGAGGTCCGGCTGTGGCAACGCATGACATCCGTCGGTAAACCCCTGCTGCTGGGCCTGGCCATCATTGCGACGCTGATGGGTGTGTTGTCCTACACCCTGATCGCGCTGGTCTGGCACGGCTGGACCTGGTTCAAGCGCCGCAAGCGCCGCCTGCCCTGACGGGTTGTGGTCCTGACGGGTGTTCGCCGCAATCCGGTGACCACGAACCGCATGCTGTTGTCCGGCATCGGCTGTTTTGCACTGGCGGGTCTCGGCGAATCGCTGGC
>CAZADK010000570.1:0-3149 GCA_964483855.1 uncultured Rhodoferax sp. | reverse complement strand
GCATATTGCGCTCGGTCGCGCTTGAAGTTGCCGCGGTAGGGCTCCACGATCTCCAGCGGCAGCAGTACGTTGTCCAGCGTGGTGCGCCAGGGCAGCAGCGAGGGCGCCTGGAATGCCATGCCGGATATCTTCAGCGGGCCGGTGACCGGCTGGCCGTCGATCAGGATCCGGCCGCGCGAGGGCATGCGCAGCCCGGTGGTGAGTTTCATGAAGGTCGACTTGCCGCAACCCGAGGGCCCGACGATGGCAATGAACTCGCCTTCGCGTACCTGCAGGTTGATCGCCTCGACCGCGAACTGCTGTTTCGCCAGCAGATCCTGGTTGTAGGCCAGCCAGACGTCCTGGAAATCGACAAAGGACGCCTGGGCCGTGCTTTGCGGCTGCATGTTTACTTGCGCGCCGGCAGGATGTTCAGTTCGGCGGTGCTGGGCAGGAACGAGGCGTCCCAGATCGCATCGGCGTTGACACGGGTCTTGGTATTGAAGGCGTCGGAAACCTGGCTGGCCATCAGCGACAGGCGCGGGCCCTTGACCTGGCCAAAACCTTCGGCGCGTGCATCCGGGCTGTTGACAACCGTGTCGATGGCCAGGCGCAGGCGGCGTTGTTCGAGCGCCACGTTGATGATGCCGTCACGTTGCTTGACGTAGTCGATGGCCGCGTCGGGCTTGGCGATGACCTCGCGCGCGCCCTTGGTGAAGGCCTGCAGGAAGGCCTTCACCGCGGCGGGATTTTCCTTGAGCAGCTTGGGTGAGGCGATGATGGCATTGCCATACAGTTTCACGCCGTTTTCGGCGTACGGCAGCACCACCACGTCTTCGGCCTTGACGCCACGCGCCTCCAGGTTCAGCAGCGAGGTAAAGGTAAAGCCGGTGATCGCATCGACGTCGCCCCGCGCCAGCATGGTCTCGCGCAGCGGCGGGTCCATCGCCGTCCACTGCACGCTGGCCACGCCGTTGGCCTTCTGGAAGATCGGGAACGCGCGGCGGCCGGCGTCGAATACGGGCGCGCCGAGTTTCTTGCCATTGAGGTCGGCCGGTGTCTTGATGCCGGATTTCTTGAGCGCCATGACCGAGGCCGGCGTGTTGTTGTAGACCATCATCACCGCGACCGGCTTGTTCGGTGCATCGGGGTTGTTGGCATGGAACTCCATCAGCGCTGCCAGGTCGGCGAATCCCATGTCGTAGGTGCCGGCGGCGACCCGGGTGACCGCGCCTCCCGATCCGTTGCCGGCATCGATCGAGACGTCGAGCTTGGCGTCCTTGAAATAACCTTTGGCTACCGGGGCCAGGAACAGGGCCGATGGGCCTTCGAAGCGCCAGTCCAGGATGAACTTGATCGGGGTTTGCGCGTGGGCCAGGCTGCTGGCTGCTGCCAGCACCAGCAACGGTGCGAGGCGGGAGAAGACTTTTTTAATCATGGTGGTACTCGTTGATGGGTCTGAAAAGGCCATGGGCAGGCGGCGGGCATTTAACAAGAACTCGCAAGAACGGTGCCAGCGCGCGCACGGCGCACCAGTCCGGACGCGCCATTATCGCGGTGTCCGGCCTGGCGACGGGCAGGGATTGCCCTGCCGCGGCAACGGCCGGACGAAGCGTTGGCAAACGCGGGACCGCCGCGCTTACAGGGTTTCGGGCGATTGCACCGCGGTGACGATGGTCTGCTGCTGGCCATCGCGTTCGCGGGTGCGCAGCCACCAGACCATACCCTTGCGCACCGGGCACGACGCATGGTGCAGCGGCAGCAGGTGGGCAATGGTTTCACCCAGCGCCGGCTGATGGCCGACCACGAGTACCGCATTCTTGGAATGCGGCCACTGCGCGACCTCGAGCAGTTGCTCGACCGTGCCATCGATGCCCAGCTCGGGTCGTACCTTGTACTTGCGCCCCAAAGCCAGGGCCGTCTGCTCACAGCGCCGCGCCGGGCTGCTCAGGACGCGGGTGGCTTCGGGCAGTTGCCGGTCCAGCCAACTGGCGACCCTGGCCGCCTGTTTGACGCCACGCGGCGTCAACACCCGGTCCAGATCGGCGATGGTGTCGTCGCCATCTTCTGCATCGGCATGGCGCCACAGGATCAGGTCCATTCGATCTCCTTGTGCGTGGGGGCCCCGTAACGGGTCATCAGCGCGTTTTGCATGCCCGGGCGCTGGCCCTGCGCGTTGGGCTGAACACGATGGTAGTTGCCGTCGGCCGACAGCAACCAGGCGTCGCGGTGGTCGTGCAGGCTGGCCACCAGGCACTCGTCGACGATACGCTGGCGCAGCACCGGGTCGTCGATAGGCCAGGCCAGCTCGATGCGGCGCAACATGTTGCGGTTCATCCAGTCGGCGCTCGACAAGTACAGCTGCTCCTGTTCGCCCATGCGGAAATAGAACACCCGCGAGTGCTCCAGGAAGCGGCCGATGATCGAGCGCACGTGAATGTTGTCAGTCAGGCCCGGCAACTCGGGCGGCAGCATGCAGGCGCCGCGCACGATCAGATCGATGCGCGCGCCGCGCTGGCCGGCGCGGGCCAGTGCCATCGTCAGCGCCTCATCGGTCAGCGCGTTCATCTTGAGCACGATGCGTGCATCCTCGCCGCGTTGCGCCGCTGCGGCGACGGCGTCGATGCAGGCAATGAAGCGGCGCTGCAGTTGAAATGGCGCCATCCATACCTTTTTCAGCTGCGGCAGTCGGCTGTGGCTGGCCAGGTGCAGGAACACGTTCTCGATGTCGGTGGTGAGCACCGGGTCGGCACTCAGCAGGCCGAGATCGGTGTACAGCCGGGCGGTGCGCACGTTGTAGTTGCCGGTGGACAGATGCACGTAACGCACCAGCCGGCCTTTTTCCCGGCGTGTGACGAGCAGCATCTTGGCGTGGGTCTTGAGCCCCACCACGCCGTACACGACCTGCGCACCGATGGCCTCCAGCCGCTCGGCCCAGTTGATGTTGGTTTCTTCGTCAAAACGTGCCTTGAGTTCGACCACCGCGGTGACTTCCTTTCCGCGGCGCACGGCCTCGCACAGCAGGTCCATCAGCAACGGGTCCGGTCCGGTGCGGTAGATGGTCTGCTTGATCGCCAGCACGTCCGGGTCGTGTACCGCCTCGCCCAGGAAATCGGGCACGAGCGAGAAACTCTCGTAGGGCTAGTGCAGCACGCTGTCACCCCCGCGCA
>CAZADK010000569.1:0-3165 GCA_964483855.1 uncultured Rhodoferax sp. | reverse complement strand
TCTGGCGCTGCAACTCGAATACGCAGTCGGTCAGCGAGGCGTTGAGCGCTGGCACCCGCACCGCGTGGCCGTCGAGTTTGCCCTTGAGCTCGGGGTAGATCAGCGCGATGGCGGTGGCGCTGCCCGTGCTGGTGGGCGCCAGGCTCAAGAGCGCGCTGCGGGCTCGGCGCAGGTCCTTGTGCGGTGCGTCCACCACCAGGTTGGTGTTGGTCGGGTTGTGCAGCGTGGTGATCTGTCCGTGGCGGATGCCGATGGCTTCATGCACCACCTTCACCACGGGTGCCAGGCAGTTGGTGGTGCACGAGGCCGCCGTGACGATGCGGTCGCGCGCAGGCTCGTAGAGCTGGTGGTTTACGCCCACCACGATGTTGAGCACGCCGCCCACCTTCACCGGTGCGGCCACGATCACGCGCTTCGCACCGCGCTCCAGGTGGCCTTGAAGGGTCTCGGGCGCGAGGAACTTGCCTGTGCATTCCAGCACCAGTTCCACCCCCAGGTCGCCCCAGTGAATGTCACCCGGCGCGGCGTGCGCGCTGAAGCCCATCCGACGCTGGTCGATGCGGACAATGCCTTCGCCTTCGGCGGCGATGTCGGCACGCCATTTGCCCTGCACGCTGTCAAACGCCAGCAGGTGGGCGGTGGCCGCAGCGCCACCCTTGAGCTCATTGAGGTGCACCACCTCCAGCCGGTTGCCGGCGCGTGGGTCGGCGGTTTCGCGTTCGGCCGCGCCAAGTGCTGCGCGCAGGGCCAGACGGCCAATGCGGCCCATGCCGTTGATGCCAACTTTCATGCCGGGTTGTCCTGTGCTGGGTGATGCATTAATTCAACAATTATTGAAGGATTGCACACCCGTATGACAATGCTGTGACGGCTTGTCTCTGAACAGTTGAAAACAACGGCACCTTCGATTCGGGCAGCCTTCGGCGAGCCCCAGTGCGATTCGGTCGAACCGGCGCCGAACAACATGCACCGGGAACCGGTGACACTTCCCGGGCGTGGCGCGTTGAGGTTACTGGTGCCTTCGCAAGAGAACGATGTACGCAATAGAAAAAGGAGATCGATCTCGCCGTGGATTCACCTGGATTCCTGCGTTGGGACTACGTGCGCAGCTGTATCGTTCTACCCTCGGAGTCGGATGCATAGATTGCCTGTTCGATTTCGAGATTGCGCAGATAGGCGCGGGCATGGCAGCGAATGTCGGGCGCAACACCTTGCTGAAGGCTGGTTGCGACGTGTAACTGGTAGGCGAAGACGCTGTCACCGTTGGGAACCAGCCGTGCGAATTCCTGCTGGATCTGCTCGACCGCCGAACCGCGTGCCCGAAGCCAGATTCGGGCCTGCCCGTCGAGCCGCAAACTTGCATTGGCGCCTTCGAGCAGCAACGTGCCTTGTGTGTAGCGGGGTTCCGAGGCTGCGTGATCCAGGTCACGATTGGCATCCAGAATCGCGACGGCGCCTGACTCGAACTCGAACACCATGATGCCGGCATCTTCGCCGGCGATCGAGTTGTTGATGCGTCGCAGCCGTGCCGTGATCGCGCATACCTCGCCGAGCAGAAAGCGAAACACGTCGATGTAGTGGACGGCGGTTTCGTGGACCAAGAAGCGCGTCATGTGACGGAAGTACGGCTGACGTTCCTGGTAGGCCTCGGCGCCGCGGCCGTCGCCGGGTCGGAACCGAAAGGTCAGTTGCTGGGGCTCGCCGATAATGCCGCCCTCTATGGCTTGCCGTGCGGCGCGAAACCATGGCTGGAATCTGAAGTTCTCGTGTACCAATAGCGTGCTGGCACTGCGTTCGGCCAGTTCTACCATGTGCCTTGCCTGCTCGAGTGAAGGTGCCAGCGGTTTCTGGCAAATGATGGTCGCAACCTTGCCCACGAACTCGCTGACGAGCGCGAGGTGCGACGCTTCGGGCGTCACGATGTCGAGAACGTCGGGCCTGAGGGCAGCAATCATGAGGCGGGCGTCGGTAAATGTCGTGACATGCGACATGCCGATCGCGGCTTCGCGGGCTGCAGCTTCATTTAGATCGGCAATACCAACGATATCCACGCCTGCAATGCGGCGCCACGCGCCAACATGAAAACGTGCGTAATGGCCGGCGCCGACGACACAGACTTTCACGATGCCACGATCTGCGGCACAAAGCCGAACAGCCTTTGAGCACTAAGGTGCATGATCTGATGGCGATCTGCGTCGTCGTTCACCCAATCGCGCATGAAGGCGCAGGTTTTTCCGTAGTCGAGTCCCGACGCTTCGTACCCGGTAAACGGCCAGTCGCTGGCCCAGAGCAATTGCTCTGGTGCATAGGCGCAACGCAACATCGACGCCGCCTGCGCAGCTTGTGCGTAGCCAATTCGATAAGGAGCCGACATCTTGACCCATACCCTTGCAGTGGCGCCCAGCTCGCACAAATACCTGAAGCCTGGATCGGCGGTGCCCTTCAACCGGTCCGGATTGCCAAAATGATCGATTACGACCGGGAGCCCGGCATCCAGCAGGGACGGTACGGTCTGTGACAGGCGTTGTGCAGCATCGTTGACCTGCACAAGCCATCCGTGCTTTCGGCAAGTGGCAAGCGCCTCCCGCCAAGATTGGCTTCGAAGGTCGGGGAGCGGCAGGCCTTTCAGATTGAGCCTGATGCCGCATATGCCCGCGCTGTCCCATGCCGCTATCTTTTCCACGTCGCGCAGTGGGTCGAGCGTCACCAGGCCTTTGAGTCGGCCGTTGGATGCGCAGACCGTTTCGACAAGATAGTCGTTGTTGGCGCCGAGAATGCTGACAGGGACCAGCACGCCGTTGGCGACGCCGTGTCGATCCAGCAGGCTGATGTACTCTTCGGACCAGGCATCGTAGTTCGGTGTGTATCGACGATCCGGACTCAACGACAGGCCACGGTGAAAAACATGTGCGTGCGTATCGATCATCGGATGGTTGGCTGCAAGTTACAGCGCCGGCAACCTGAACACAAGCCGCAGGGTCCTCAGTGCCGGAGCGCCGGACCGCGCAATGCCGCAATCACCGCATCGGCAAATGCAGCCGTTCCGAGCGGGCCGTCCAGGTCCTTGGTTCGCGTCTCGCGGTTCAGCAGCGTGCGGTCCACAGCCGCCTGGATCGCGGCGCCAGCTTCAATCAGCGACGGGTCGGAGTGCTTGGATCCTAGCCA
>CAZADK010000568.1:0-3185 GCA_964483855.1 uncultured Rhodoferax sp. | reverse complement strand
CAGCGATTGAAACGCATTTCCTTCGCCGTTCACTTTCCATCCGCTGCCAGGGAATTTCTGCACGTCGCCCCGGTTCATGGCCTGCCCGGTTCCCTTGCCCTCTGGTTTCTCAAACCAGAACAGCATGTGTGTCTTCGTGCCGTTTGTCTGCCCACGGTCGCGCCACTCAAACTGCTTGCGCGCTTGGGCTTCGGATACTTGTGGGGATTCGTCGGGTCCGGGCGGCTCTGCAATTGTTCCGGCGCCTTCGCCCCTCGGGGTGTCAACGTTTACACCTGCGCACTGTTTTGGGGTGTAAACGTTTACACCTGCGGGCAGCACAAGCGCCCGTTTGACGACTGTGGCGCCAGCGTCAGAGCGCATCGTCGTTCTCCACCTGATGCACGATTGGCAGCGTCGAGCGGCGCATGGCTTTGACCAGGGCCACCAGCGGGTTCGCATCGTCGGAGCCGCTGAGCGTGTCGATGCCGTGCGCCTCGCGCTCCAGGCCGATCATGATCTTCATGGACTCGGCCAGCTTCTTCATCGTGTCCACGCGGCCGGGCAAGCTGATGACCTTGTGGTACAGGTCGTTGAGCTTGTCCTGGCCCTTGTCGTCGGGCGCGCGCATGAGTTCTCCGAATTCGGCCAGCAGGTCCGCATCAATCACGGAGGCTTCGAGTTCGGCCAAGAGCGATGTGCCAACTGTGCGAACGCGGCTGATGGCCTTGCAATGCGACATGCGAACGTGCGCCTGAATCGCAGCCTCGGACTCGATGACTTCCGCCTCGGCGTCAGGGTGAACGAGTGGCAACGTTGCCACGCTTGATCCGCGCTTGTCCTTGATCAAAGCCTTGGCGACCTTTGCATCTGCAGCCAATCGGACCTTGATTGCGATATCGCGCGTCCAGCCGTTCTCCTTCGCCTTGCGGTTAATGATGGTGTGAGAAATGCCGTGGCACGATGCAATTTCGCGTGCGCTCATTCTGTTCAGCGCGTACTCTATTTCAATGCGCTCCCAATCGATCACGCGGCGAGAAGCTGTGCCCGTAACGGCATCGATATTGTCCGTGTGTTGGTTCATTTACGGTGATTACACGACCGACTTCAAATAGTGCAACCAGATACCGGCACTGGTGGAAACGGAAACACCTGATTTGGAAACATCGTCGGTGTTGTCACTGACTGGGTCTGGTTACGGTGGCAACAGTTTCTTAACCGTCAAATCCAGTCGTGTTCAGTATGGTTCGGCATGAGGGCTCGATCTTTCATTTGGGTCGTTCTCTTGACGTTCGCAAACGCCATGCAGCGCACGTAAGGCCGGTTCGACGTATACAGGGTCCAACCTTGCACCAGTGTGCGCGAAGCGCCGTCAACATCGCGATGCTCTCCATGCACCAAGGCATGGTGGCAGTGCTTCCCGAGCATCGCCGCTTTTAGGTCGCCGCCGCCCCTGGCATATGGCAGGTGGAAACCTCGCGTTGGAGATTTCACAAACAAGTCCGCCTCTGCCATTCCCTCATACGGAATGTGAACATAGCCACCCCAGTCTGCTGGATCGAACGGCAATCCGCTGTCCGGGCCACTCAGACCAAAGACGTTCTGTCGGTGGCGACCAGTTCCTTCCGCCCGTTTCAGTTGCTCGCGGACCAGTGCGCGCCAGACTCGCTCGTCAGAATAGGGAAACGAGACTGATTGAACTTCGGGCCGCGTAATCAATACGTTCATCAGTTCGATGACCTCGGGCGGGAACTCGTCGTCGGTGTCCATGGCTGCGCCGTTCAGTGAGCGATCAACTTGTCAATCTCGGCCAATACGCGAAGGACTCCAGAAGCTGGGTCTGCAAGGCACAGCGCCATCTGGTCGGGCGTGCTCTGAAGCATGAAGGTTGGCGGCCGTTGGGTGTCAACGTTGACACTTGCTGGCAGACTCAGTGCACGGCGGCTGGCCTTCTCGGCCAGAACGGCATCCTTGGTGGACTCCAGCACGCAGTCCAGGCGGCGCAAGATGGTGAACGGCAGGATGACTTTGCCGTACTCCGACTGCTTGTAGTCGCCGCGCAGCAGGTCGGCTACGGACCAGATGAAGGAGGAAAGGTTGGGGTCGCTCATGCGCGATGGTAAGGGGAAAGGCTCGCCGAACTCATTGCGGACACGGTGCTGACTCAAGTTGTCAGGGCTGGCTGTCATTGTCGATAGCAGATCGTTCAAGTGGACGCTTACCCGGAGCTTATTGCGGCAGGTCGATTTTGGGCGAGGGCGGCAATCGAAGTGGCAGCGTTACCACCTTGCTCGGTCCCCTTTGCTGGCAACGTTGCCACGTTCGGCGTAGTCAGTCGGGTCATCTGAGTGGCAACGTTGCAAGTTTTGAACCCGCGCTTGAACTTGGTGCAAGCCTCGCCTCTGAAACGTGTGTGGCGCCAAGTTTGTGGTTCGTTCAGCGCGCCGGGCGATTGAGCTTGTAGTCCTGACACGGGATAACCACGAAGAAACCAACCAGCAAAGCTCAGATTACTTGAAGCATTCCACCAACACCGTAAAGCCCTTGGCCCTTTCTGCAATCGCCGTAGGCGCAAGCGGCTTGTCCGAGTTGGCGCTGTCGTAGTCCACGCTGTTGGCATCCAGGAACGAGCGCAGCACATTGGCGTTGATAGCGAAGTTGACGTTTTGCGCCATGTCGCCGGTAATCTTGGCCAGCCTGATCGCGTCCAGCTTGGACACCACCACGCCCATCAGGTTGCCAGCCGAGTCCAGCATGGGGCCGCCACTGTTTCCTGGCTGCACCGGCGCGGTGATCTGCAGGTAGCGCGTATCGCCCCCCAGGCCCGACAGGCTGCTGAGGGTGCCGGTGGTCATGTTGAAGCCTGAGAGCAGGCCGCGCAACGGGTAGCCCGCTACCGCCACCAATTCGCCCACGGCCGCGCGCTGCGCTCGCAAGCTGACGCTGGGGCCGGGCAGTGTGACCCCCAGCAAGGCCAAGTCGCTGCGCGTATCGCTGCCGCGCACCTGGGCTACCATGCCGTTGACGTGCAAACGGCTGCAACCGTCAATCACATGGTGGTTGGTGACGATGGCACCTCGCGCGACGCGAAAGCCGCTGCCTGTACTGTCGGCTTGGGCAGTTGAAGGGGCCGGGCGGCTGGGGGCGGGGTTCGAGCGACTGGAGTCAGCGGAACTTCCACCGGCACCGCTGCTGGGTTGCGCGGC
>CAZADK010000567.1:0-3196 GCA_964483855.1 uncultured Rhodoferax sp. | reverse complement strand
ACCCGCACCAGCAGCGCGTCCTGGCTGCCATCGGCCTCCAGCGTGACCTCGGGCATCGCGAGGTAGAAAAAGTCGACAGCTTCGATCTTCATGGTGGCGCCCCGTCCCGTGTGCTCAGCGGGTGTACAGCGTGGCCTGCGGCTCGAACACCACGTCGGCATCGAGCGGAAACATCGGCCGCGCACAGATCGTGTGCCCCAGCGTGGGAAGGTTGGCCGAAGTCGCGCCAGGCACGTCGACATTGAAATTGCAATCGGCCCAGGCCTCGTACATGTGGTGCTCGGTATGCGGCGACTTCACGACGATCAGGTCGAAGTCCTGCGGGTTCAGTCCATTGGCGAAATACATGGCGCGGTCGAACAGGCCCAGTGTCTTGCTGAACACCACCACCGTGAAGTTGTCCCAGGTCAGCACTGCGCTCGGGCCAGCGTTCAGACCGATCTTCATCGTCTCCAGCCGCGAGCGGCCATCGGACAACAACTGGACCCGGGCCGTGACCGGCATCGGCGTGAACCGCGCCGGATCGATCGCGCCGCCCAGCGTCACCTGCACCGTGGCCCCCACGCCGGCCTTGTGCGCCGCGGCGGCAGCGCCAGGATCGACGATCTGCGCCAGCACCCTCTTCGGATAACCGGCAGCCTGCAGCCCTTGCAGCATCAGGTTGGAGTCGCCGGTGGCGCCCGACGAGGTGGCGTCGGCCGCGTCGGTGAAGATCACGGGCCCCGGTATCGAGCGGGCCTGCGCAATCGCGCGCTCCAGGCTGCTGAACTTGCCCTGCATGCGGTGGCGCAGCGGCCAGAACTCCTGCGCCAGCCGCAGCGCCTGCGCCTGCGCGACGTCGGCGTGGCCATCGGTGGCCACGATCACCTGGCAACACAACTCGGGCACGTCGGTGAACGGGTTGCCGATCATGATGCCGGCCGACATCGCCACGCCTTCGAGTTCGAGCCGGCGAGTCTCGCGGATCAGCGAGCCGTAACACCCTGACTTGGTGATCAACTCGTCGCCGCGCACCAGCGCCGGAATGGTCACCCGCGCGATCGTCGGTTTCACGCCCTTGTCGGTCACCAGCCGGTGCAGCACGCGCGCGGCACGCGCACCGGTGGAGGCGAAATCGACATGCGGATAGGTGTGGTAGATCGCCAGGCCATCGATCTGGCGCAGCATGCGGTCGGTCAGGATGCCGTGCAGATCCTGCGTGATGACGATCGGCACATCGGGGCCGACCAGCTTGCGGGTCTCGGCGAGCAGATACCCTTCCGGATCGAGTTCGCCGTCGGCGGCCATGGCCCCGTGCATCGAAAAATAGACGCCGTCGATGCCGCTGTTGGCCTCGGCGGCAATGGCCTCCATCACCTCGCCCATCAATCGGTTCCAGCCGGACCTGGACAACAACCCGGCTGAACCGGCGCGCGCGGCAATCGTCAGCACCGGCTCGAATCCGACCTCGTCGAACACCGCCAGCGCACCACCCAGACCGGTGTTGATGCCCTTTTGCACCAGCATCTGCTGGCCGCGCTCGATGTGGAAGTTGGCGTATTCGGACTGCAGCGGATTGAACGAGGAGATCTCCTGCATGCACTCGGCGACCAGAATGCGGGGTCTCTTGGCCATGGTGTTTCCTTTCTGCGATGGATCGGTTGATGGGACTGGGGGCACGTCAGGGCGTGAGAGGCAATCGATGGGGCCCACGCTGTCAGCCCGGCAGGCTGCCGTCGGCGACCCTCAGGCAGGCCACTTGCTGGCCGTCTTGCGTTGCGCGCAGTTGCGGATCCTCGACCTGGCAACGCGGCTGGACATGCGGGCAGCGGCTGGCAAAGCGGCAACCGGTGCCGATGGTGTTCGGGTCCGGCATGTCGCCGCGGATCAGGGCGCGGGTGCGGCGCTGCCGGGGGTGATCGCTGGGCAGGGCCGCCAGCAAGGCCTGGGTGTAAGGATGCCGTGGCTGGTCGAACAATTGCTGCGCCGATGCGACCTCGACGATGCGTCCCAGATACATCACCGCGACCCGGTCGCTGATGTTGCGTACCACCGCCAGGTTGTGCGAGATGAACAGGTAGGTCAGCTTGAGGTCGCGCTGCAACTCGCGCATCAGGTTGATCACCTGGGCCTGCACTGATACGTCGAGCGCCGACACCGCCTCGTCGGCGACGATGAATTCGGGCTCCAGCGCGAGCGCGCGGGCGATGCCGATACGCTGGCGCTGGCCGCCGGAGAACTCGTGCGGATAACGCTGCAGCGCGCTCTCGGGCAGGCTGACCAGGCGCAGCAGTTCACGTACCCGCCCGGCGCGGCTGGCCGCGTCTCCCACGCCGTGGATCACCAGCGGTTCGGTGATGATGTCGTCGACCCGCATGCGCGGGTTGAGCGAACCATAAGGGTCCTGGAACACGATCTGCATCGCGCGCCGCTTGCTGCGCATGCCGGCGCTGTCGAGCGTGGTGATGTCCTGGCCATGGTGCAGGATGCTGCCGCCGCTGGGTTCGATCAGGCGCAGCAGCAGGCGGCCGGTGGTGGACTTGCCACAGCCCGATTCGCCGACCAGACCCAGCGTTTCGCCAGGGGCGATCTGCAGGTCGATGCCGTCCACCGCGCGCAGCGGCGGCGGGCGCTCGGCCAGGAAGCGTCGCGGGCGCTCAAAATACTTGCGCAGGCCGCGCGCCTCGATCAGGGGGGCTGTAGGTGGTGCCGTGCTCATCTGGCCGTCACTCCCTGTGGCATCGCAGTCTCGAACGGTGCAACACAGGCCGCCTGGTGCCCGGGGCCGACCTCGCGCAGCGGTGGCACGCTGCCACAAGCCTCGCGCGCCAGACTGCAACGCGGCGCGAAAGTGCAGCCGGCGCCCATCTGGCCCACTGCCGGCACAGTGCCCTCAATGGTGCTGAGCCACTCGGAGCCGGCCGAGATCTTGGGCCGCGACGTCAGCAGGCCGCGGGTGTACGGGTGGGCCGGCCGGTCGAAGATGTCCAGTGCAGACCCGAACTCGACCACCCGCCCCGCATACATCACGGCGACCCGGTCGGACATCTCGGCGATAACGCCAAGGTCGTGGGTGATCAGCAACACCGACATGCCGCTGTCAGCCTGCAGCTTGCGCACCAGGTCGAGAATCTGCGCCTGGATGGTCACGTCCAGCGCGGTGGTGGGCTCATCGGCGATCAGCAGCTTGGGGCGGCCGGCCAGTGCCATGGCGATC
>CAZADK010000566.1:0-3209 GCA_964483855.1 uncultured Rhodoferax sp. | reverse complement strand
CGGCATCCGGCGCGCGCACAGTCGGGTTCGACCTGTACCGGGATCTGCCGGTGGCGCCGGGGACGGACCGCTTCAACAAGGCGCTGCGCGATAACCCGAATATCTACTTTGTGTTGAAGTTCGGCGGGCGTAATGCGGCGCGCGTGCCGCCACCGCCTGCGCTGGAAGGCACCGAGCGTGTCGGTTTTGCCGACCTGCTGATCGATCCGGGCGGCTTCGTGCGGCGCGGCCTGCTGTTCCTCGACGAGGGCGAGACGGTCGCGCGATCCTTCGCTTTGCAGATGGCGCTGCCCACGCTGGCCGCGCGCGGCGTGCGTCCGGCACCCGGCGAGCCCAATCCGGAAGACCTGCGTCTGGGCCAGGTCACGCTGAAACCGATGGAGGCCAACGACGGCCCGTATGTGCGGGCCGACGCGGCCGGCTACCAGTTTCCACTGGACTTCAAGGGCGGCGCCACCCCGTTTCCCACCATCTCGCTGACCGACGTGCTGCTGCGGCGCATTGCGCCCGATGCACTGCGCGACCGCATCGTGCTAGTGGGCGTGTCGGCCGACAGCGTCAAGGATTTTTTCCTGACGCCGTTCAACCATGGGCAGGAAGACCTGGCCGGTACACCCGGCGTCGTGGTACACGCCCACGCGGTGAGCCAACTGCTGCGCGCAGGCATCGACGGCGAGCGGCCGCTGCGCTTCCTGTCCACCCCGATGGCGTATGCCGCCATGCTGGCCTGGGCCCTGCTGGCGGTCGCCACCGCGCTGCTGGCCCGGATACCCAGTCTGCTGTCGCTGCTCGCGGGCCTGGAGATGCTGCTGCTGCTGGGCGGCAGTTATGCGGCCTTCCTGGCCGGCTGGTGGATCCCGGTGCTGCCGCTGGCGCTGGTCGGGCTGGTCAGCGCCGGCCTGTCGATCACCTACTTGACCAGCCTGGAGCGCAACGAGCGCAAATACCTGATGGACATCTTCTCCAAGCAGGTCTCGCCCGACGTGGCCGAGGAGATGTGGCGCTCGCGCGACCAGTTCATTGAAGGCGGGCGGCTCAAGCCGCGGCTGCTCACCGCAACCATTTTGTTCACCGACCTGCACAACTTCACGCCGGTGGCCGAGCGTCTGTCGCCGCCCGAGCTGATGGACTGGCTCAACCTGTACATGGACCGCATGGCCGGCCTGGTGATGCAGCATGGCGGCGTCGTCGATGACTATTTCGGCGACGCGATCAAGGCCAACTTCGGCGTGCCGATCGTGCGCCAGGACGAACACGAGATCGACGAAGACGCGCGCCATGCGGTGCGCTGCGCGCTGGCGATGGGCGTGGCGCTGGCCCGGATGAATATCGACTGGGAGGCCGCGGGTCTGCCGCACATCAGCATGCGGGTGGGCATTGCCACTGGCGAGGTGGTGGCCGGTTGCCTGGGCAGCACGCAGCGCATGAAGTTCACGACACTGGGCGACATTGTCAACACCGCCGCCCGGCTGGAGACCTACGGAAAAGACGATCCCGCGGTCACCGCGCCGGATGCGATCAGCCGGGTGCTGATTTCCGAGGAGACCGCGCGGCGTATCGGCGCCGGTTTCATCACCAATGCCGTGGGCGGGCTCAAACTCAAGGGCAAGGAAACCATGGTCACGGTCTATCGCGTCGAAGGGGAACACGCCGGCGGCGCGGCGACGCAATAGACCGCGTGGTGCGTCGTTTTCATGTCCGGGCGCGGTGTCCCGGCAGATGCGCGGGCGCGACACGCGCGCGGGTTGGCATGGAGCTGCGTCAACCCTATACTGCCCGACTGCGCACCCGCGGAGGTTCGCATCGGTTCACCACAAGGAACATCCCATGCCGATCGTGTCGACGTTTTCCCTTGTTTTTGCCGCGCTGCTGTTCCTGCTCGCCCCTGCCACCGTGCAGGCGCAGGCCGCGGCCGCAGCGTCCGATAGTTCTGCCAGCAACTTCGTCTACAAACCGCCCTTGCGTGGCGCGCCCGCCCGGCGGGTGGGCGGGGCCACCCGCGGCACCGGCGACACCGGCCTGGTGCTGAACGTGCTGGCGCCGGACCAGACCGGCCTGACGACGCAGGCGCAGCCCACCTTGTACTGGTATGCCTCCCAGCCGTCGAACACGGCAGTCGAGGTGACACTGATCGCGGATTCGGCCGAAGTGCCGGTGCTGGCAAAGAACCTCGTGCAGACCAAGGGCGGCATGTTGTCCATCGACCTGGCACAACACGGCATCACGCTCAAGCCCGACACCGACTACGAATGGTTCGTGTCGGCGGTGCAGGACTCCGGGCAACGCTCCAAGGACGTCACCAGCGGCGGCGCCATCCGCTTCGTCGTGCCGGATCCCGCGGTACAGGCGCGCGCAGCCGCCGCCGGTGAGCGCGCCGCACCGGGCGTCTATGCCGAGGCCGGGCTCTGGTATGACGCCATCGGTGCGTTGTCAAAACTGATCGAACGCAACCCGACTGACGCCGGCTTGCGCGCGCAGCGGGCGGCATTGCTGGACCAGATCGGTTTGCCGAAGGCCGCTGCCTACGATCGGTCGGGCGGCGGCTGAAGCCGTCGCGATTCGATCTCAGCGCGGCGGTGTGAACGCCTGACGGGCCGCGAGCGCGTGATCGCGGGCGGCGCATCCGTCCAGATGGTCGTTCACCAGTCCCATCGCCTGCATGAATGCATACATGGTGGTCGGGCCGACAAAACTCCAGCCACGCTGCTTCAGGTCCTTCGACAAGGCAATCGATTCGGCCGAGGTGGTCAGTGCCTTCAAGGCGTCGCGGGTCATGCGCGGCGGGCGGGTTGCGGGGTCTGGCTCCATGCGCCAGAAATAGGCGGCCAGCGAACCGCATGCGTCGCGCAGCGCGAGTGCGCGCCGGGCGTTGTCGATGGCGGATACGATCTTGCCGCGATGCCGCACGATGCCGGTGTCGAGCACCAGTCGCGCGACGTCGGCATCGCCAAATTGCGCCAGTGCATCGATGTCGAAATTCGCGAAGGCGCGGCGAAACATGTCGCGCTTGTTCAGGATGGTGAGCCAGCTCAGGCCGCTTTGGAAACCTTCCAGGCAGATCTTCTCGAACAATCGCCGGTCGTCTGCCACCGGGAAGCCCCATTCGGTGTCATGGTAGTTGCGGTACACCGGCGTGGAGCGGCACCAGGTGCAACGGGCGATGCCGTGTTCGTCGGGGAAGAGGCCATCGGGCAGGGGTGCGGTCATGG
>CAZADK010000565.1:0-3221 GCA_964483855.1 uncultured Rhodoferax sp. | reverse complement strand
TGCGACCGACAGCAGCTGGATCAGCGGCATCGCGCCGCCAGCGGGCGTGCTGGCGGCCAAGGCCCGGTACCGGCAGGTCGATGCGCCGTGTCGCCTGGACGCCAGCGGTGAAGGTGCCGGCTTCGACCTGTCGTTTGCGCTCGCGCAGTGGGCGGTGACGCCCGGCCAGTCGGCCGTGTTGTACGACGGTGATGTCTGCCTGGGCGGCGGCGTGATCGACGGTGCCGAGCTGGCACGATCGCAGCTGCCAGTCGCGCCGCCGCTGCAGGAACATCGGCACCACTCGCTCGATCGATGACTCAGCGGGATCCCGGTGACGGCACGGCCCCCTCGGCGACACGGTAGCGCGACGGCCGGACACCGGTCCAGTGCTTGAATGCGCGACGAAACGCGCTGGTGTCCTGGAAACACAGCAGGCCGGCAACCTCGGCCACGCTGACCCGTGTCGTGCACAGATAGTGCACCGCGGCGTCACGGCGCAGGTCGTCCTTGAGCTTGCGGTAACTGGTGCCTTCGGCCTCCAGCCTGCGGCGCAGTGTCGTCGGCGTGACACGCAGTTCGGCTGCGACCTCTTGCAGCAACGGCCAGTCATGGCCTCCGATGGATCCACGCAGGCGTCTGCGCAGGCGCGCCGTCCAGCTGTCGGTGTTGCGGTACTTGAGGAATACCGATTGGGGTGCGTCGCGCAGGAAACTGCGCACCGTGGCGCGATTGGCCACGACCCGCGATGGCAGCAGCCTGGCGTCGAAGAAGATCGCCGAGACGGGTGCGTCGAAAACGAGTTGTTGCGAGAACATCAGCGTGTATTCGGCCGCATGACCGGGCCGGGGCGCCGCGAACGCGGCCTGGCGCAGTTCCATGCGTTTGCCGATCAACCAGCACATCAGGCCGTGCACCATGACCAGCAACGCCTCATCGGCGAAAAGACGGTCCGATGGCGACGTGATGTGGTTATCGACGGTGATCGCCGCCAGATCGTCCTGCACCTGCAACCGCAACTGGACATCGTCGAGGAACATCGCGAAACCGTGGCAGATCGCCTTGATCGCCTGGGCCAGCGTGACGCAATCGAGCAGGGCATGGCACAACAGCGCAAAACTGCCCACTTTCATGCGTCGGCTGTCGAGCCCGAAGAACTCGTCGTCCATGTCCCGGGCCACGGCGAGCCACAAGGCCGCGAATTTTTCCGCGGGAACCCGGGCTTGTGGCTGAGTCAGCAATTCGGTGGGGATGGCGACCGCGTGCAGGATGCGTGCGCGTGTTGGCGGCGCGAGCCGGGCGACCGCTGCGCCAATGAAATAGATGGCAATCGTGTCTTTTTGCGTCACCTGTTCGATTCCCCTGGCTGCATCCGGATGCCACGACTGGCTAACGCGGGGGTGGCAAAAAACGCCACCGACATCGACAGGTTTTGCGCTTCCCTTGCCGGCCCGGCAGGGGTATGGTACGGGTAAAGGAGACTTGCCCATGACCGATCTGTCCACCGAGTTCAAGGCCCTGGCCACTTACCGGCCCACGCACAAGGTGCGATTCGTGACGGCGGCGAGCCTGTTTGACGGGCACGATGCGGCGATCAACATCATGCGACGCATCTTGCAGGGCATGGGGGCGGAGGTGATCCACCTGGGGCACAACCGCAGTGTGGACGAGGTGGTGACGGCGGCGTTGCAGGAGGATGTGCAGGGTATAGCGATCAGCTCCTACCAGGGCGGGCATGTCGAGTATTTCAAGTACATGGTGGATCTGCTGCGCCAGCGCGGGGGCGAACACATCCAGGTGTTTGGCGGCGGCGGGGGCGTGATCGTGCCCCCCGAGATCCGCGAGTTGCACGCTTACGGCGTGGCGCGGATCTTCAGCCCCGAGGACGGCCAGCGCATGGGGCTGGCCGGCATGCTCGGCGGGATGGTGATGCGCTGCGACAGGGACCTGTCCGGCTTTGCGCCCACCACGCTTGGCGCGATCCAGGGCCATGGGCAGGAGCACTGGCGCGCCCTGGCGCAACTGATCACCGCGCTCGAGGCAGGCAACGCCGACGCAAGCCTGCTCGAGGCGATGCGCAAAGCGGCTAAGCAGACCAAAGTGCCGGTACTGGGCATCACCGGCACGGGCGGTGCGGGCAAGTCCTCTTTGACCGATGAGCTGATCCGCCGGCTGCGGCTGGACCAGGATGACAAGCTGCGCGTGGCGGTGATCAGCATCGATCCGTCGCGTCGCAAGAGCGGCGGCGCCTTGCTGGGCGACCGCATCCGGATGAACGCGATCGGGCCGTGGCGCAAGGCGGGGGGCCAGCGTGTCTTCATGCGCAGCCTGGCCACCAGGGATTTCGGCTCGGAGATCAGCGCCTGCCTGCCCGATGTGATTTTGGCCTGCAAGTGCGCGGGGTTCGATCTGGTCATCGTGGAGACCTCGGGTATCGGCCAGGGCGACGCCGCCATCGTGCCGCATGTAGATGTGCCGCTGTACGTGATGACGCCCGAGTTTGGCGCCGCCAGCCAGCTCGAGAAAATCGACATGCTGGACTTTGCCGAGTTCGTGGCGATCAACAAGTTCGACCGCAAGGGCGCGTTGGACGCGCTGCGCGACGTGGCCAAGCAGGTGCAGCGCAATCGCGAGGCGTTCAGCACCGCGCCCGACCGGATGCCGGTGTTCGGCACCATGGCCGCGCGTTTCAACGACGACGGTGTGACCGCGCTGTACCAGGCCTTGCTGGCGCGCCTGCAGGAGCTCGGCCTGGCGGTGGGCGAGGGCTCGCTGCCCAGGGTTGCGGTGCGCCACAGCACCAACCAGAGCCCGGTGGTGCCGGCCGCGCGGACCCGTTACCTGGCCGAGATCAGTGAGACGGTGCGCAGCTACAAGGCGCGCGCCCGCAGCCAGGCAATGTTGGCGCGCGAGATCCAGCAACTGCGCGCGGCCGGTCGCATGCTGCAAGAGGCCAACCCTACCAAGGAGCGCGCCTATACGGCGGTCAACGACCTGGCCGCGCAGCGCCAGGAGCGACTGGGCAAGGCCGAACACAAGCTGCTGGCGCAGTGGCCGGAGATGGTCAAAGCATATGGCGGCGACGAATACGTGGTCAAGATCCGCGACAAGGAGATCCGCACCGCGCTGGTCACGAAGTCGCTCAGCGGCACGCCGATCCGCAAGGTGGCGCTGCCCAAGTACGAGGACCACGGCGAGATCCTGCAGTGGCTGATGCTCGACAACGTGCCGGGAAGTTACCC
>CAZADK010000564.1:0-3229 GCA_964483855.1 uncultured Rhodoferax sp. | reverse complement strand
TCAATAACACGCCATCGCCCACGTCGCGGCGGCCGATCTTCCAGCTGTTTGCCACCCGGTTGGCATAGCTGGCGATGTCCTCGGGCGCAGTGGTCGGCACCATCAGCACGACTAGCTGGGACCCCGTTTTTTTCTCCAGCACCTCGAGCCGAGTGCTCAGCGCTGCAATCTGGTCCGCGTCGAGCGTGCCGGTCTGGTCGATCACCCGTGCGCTCAGGGCCGGCACCGGCAAAATGGGCTGGGCCGAAATTCCGATCGGAATCCATGTGCAGACCAGCGCCACCAACAAGCGCAGAAACACGGGCAGCAACGCACCACGCCCCTCGGCCCATGGCGGTCGTCGCGTTGCATGCAGGGACGGCGCCACCACTGTCACTTCTTGTTGAAGTCGACGGTTGGCGGCGCGGAGATCTGTGCCTCGTTGGCAACCGAGAACGCCGGCTTGGGCTGGTAGCTGAACACCATGGCCGTCAGGTTGGTTGGGAAGCTGCGCGTCAGCACGTTGTAGGACTGGATGGCTTCGATATACCGGTTGCGTGCCACCGTGATGCGGTTCTCGGTGCCTTCGAGTTGCACACGCAGGTCGGAAAACGCCTGGTTGGCCTTCAGGCTGGGGTATTGCTCCACGGTCACCATCAGGCGGCTCAGTGCGCCACTGAGTTCACCTTGCGCAGCCTGGAACTTCTGGAACGCTGCCGGGTCGTTCAAGGTCTCGGGCGTGACCTGGATCGAGGTTGCCCTGGCGCGGGCTTCGATCACCTTGGTCAGCGTGTCCTGCTCGAACGCCGCTTCACCCTTGACCGTGGCGACGATGTTGGGCACCAGATCGGCCCGGCGCTGGTACTGGTTCAGCACTTCGCTCCAGGCGGCCTTGGCCTTCTCATCGAGCTGTTGGAAATCGTTGTAACCGCAGCCGCTGAGCGCGAAAACCGAAACCAGAACAATGAACCAGCGTTTCATGGGGACCTCCTGGTGAAACCAGCCGCCGCCAACAGGCGGCCGAAGCAGTCACGGTAGCACAACAGATGCGCGACCAATCGGCCGAATTCAAGACCGCCCGCACGCTCAGGCTGCCGATAGCCGGCACAATCGGGCTTTATTGCGTTGAGGCGAACCGCCCGAGACATGCCCAAAGTCAAGACCGCAGCCGCCTTGTTCGGTGGCAGCGCCGACGAAATCGAAACTGCCTTCTACGAAGCGCTGCAATCTGGCGACATCGATCGGCTGATGGCCTGCTGGTCGGACGACGAAGAGATCGTCTGCGTGCATCCTGGCGGGCCGCGCATCGTCGGCGTCCAGGCTATCCGGGCCACCTTCGAGACGATTTTTGCCAATGGCAACATCCGCGCCTGGCCCGAGCAGGTGCGCCGCGTCGATGCGCTGGCCAGCGCGGTACACAACGTGCTCGAGCGGGTCGAGGTCATGACGCACGGCGGCCCCACGAATGCCTATGTGCTGGCCACCAACGTCTACCACAAGACGGCCCAGGGGTGGCGCATGGTGGCGCACCATGCCAGCCCCGGCAACCAGAACGACGTGCAGGAAATCAACGAGCAGCGCCAGGTGCTGCATTGAGGTCTTTCAGAGCACCCGTGAGCCGACCATGATGCATTACCAGGCGCCGGCCTGGCTGCCGGGCGGCAACCTGCAGACCATCTGGGCTGCGCTGGCCGCGCGCAGCGTGCGGAGCCTGCCGCCGTCCTACCGGCGCGAGCGCTGGACAACACCCGACGATGACTTCATCGACGTGGACTGGGTTGATGCGAGAGTTGCAGCCGCAACGCCTCCCGCTGTGCAGTCGCCATCGCCGCCCTTGATCGCCTTGTTCCATGGATTGGAGGGGTCGTCCGCCAGCCACTATGCACAGGCATTCGCGGAGTTCGCGCAAGACCAGGGCCTGGCATTCGCGGTCGTGCACTTTCGCGGGTGCAGCGGCGAGTTGAACCATGCTCCGCGCGCCTACCACTCGGGTGACTATGTCGAGATCGACTGGATATTGCGCCGGTTTCGCAGGCAATATTGCGGCCCCGTGCTGGCCGTCGGGGTCTCGCTGGGCGGCAATGCCTTGATGCGCTGGGCCGGCGAGATCGGCGAGGACGCGGCCTCGGTCGTGCGCGCGGTGGCGTCGATCAGCGCGCCGCTGGACCTTGCCGCCGGCGGCCATGCGATCGGACGCGGCTTCAACCGGCAGGTCTACAACCGGATGTTCCTGCGCTCGATGCGGCCCAAGGCGATGGGCAAACTCGTCCAGTATCCCGGACTGTTCGATCACGATGCGCTGGCGCGGGCACCAGACCTGTATGCGTTCGACAACATCTTCACCGCGCCGCTGCACGGATTTCGCGATGTCGAGGACTACTGGCGCCGCGCGTCGGCCAGGCCGCACCTGCGCAACGTCGCGCTGCCGGCGCTGGTGCTCAATGCCCGCAACGATCCCTTCGTTCCGGCCAGCAGCCTGCCGCGTCCGCACGAGGTGAGCCGGGCCGTGACCTTGTGGCAGCCTGCACACGGTGGCCATGTCGGATTCCCGCAAGGTGTTTTGCCTGGCCATGTGCGTGTGATGCCATGGGCCGTGGGGCAATGGCTGCTGGCGCAGGTGCGTTGAAAAACGCCCGGCCATAATGGCTGGCATGGATGACATCGTCAGACAGGCCATGGCCAAATGGCCCAAGGTGCCGCATTGTTTTGGCTGGCTGGGCCTGGATGCGCGCGGCAACTGGTGCCTGCGCGACGAGCAGGCGCAGGCCCACGGGCCGTTCTCGGGCGGGCCGGCCCCGGCACGTGGTTCGGTGGTGCAGCACGTCAAGCTGATCGCGTTCATCGGGCGCAACTACGTTTGCGACGACGCTACCGGGCAGTGGTATTTCCAGAATGGCCCGCAGCGGGTGTTCGTGGAGCTGGAAATCACCCCCTGGGTCTGGCGTGTGTCAGACGATTTCTCGGTCAACGCGCACACCGGCGCTTCGGCGCGGGTGCAGCGCAGCTTCGCAGATGAGACTGGACGGGTCTACCTGGAGACCGACCTCGGTTTTGGCCTGGTGTATTCGCTGGACATGCTGCATGCCGCAGACGCGATCGAAGCCGGCTTGTGGGTGCCCGAGTCGGTGACCGCGCAGGAACTGCCGGCGCGGTTTTCGTACGTCATCAGCCCACAGGCACGGCAAGCCGAAGCCTGAGAGTGCCCCCAGCCCTGGCTTCGCCAGGCCCCCCGAGGGGGTACGAGGAAACT
>CAZADK010000563.1:0-3265 GCA_964483855.1 uncultured Rhodoferax sp. | reverse complement strand
GCGCCGATTCAGCCAGAGCCGGGCGGTGGCGCTGGACATGGAAAGCGCGACGATCGCCGCCAACGGTTTCCGTTTCCGCGTGCCGTATGGCACCTTGTTGTGCGTCAGCGACAAGCCACTGCACGGCGAGATCAAGCTGCCCGGCATGGCCGACCACTTCTACCGCGAGCGTGTCGACCAGCACCTGCGCATCGGCATCCGCGCGGTCGAATTGCTGCGCGAGCAGGGTATCCATCAGTTGCACAGCCGCAAGTTGCGCAGTTTTGCCGAGGTTGCGTTCCAGTGATTTCGTTGCCGTCCAATAGTCGAAATTGAGATCTGCAAGGTGATTTGCCGGAGTCAAGATGGATTCGATGACGCCGTCGGAGCGAAGCGCACGCATGCGGTTGGTCAAGGCTTCAGACACAAAGCCCGAACTCGCCGTGCGCGCGCTTGTGAAGAAGCTTGGGTATCGCTTTTTGACGAATGATCCCAGGCTGCCTGGATGTCCTGACCTTGTTTTCGTCGCCCGATGCAAAGTCGTCTTCGTGCACGGCTGTTTTTGGCATCGGCATAATGGCTGCCGGATGGCTCGATTGCCTAAGTCAGGTCAAGATTTTTGGCAAAAGAAGCTTTCAGGGAATGTGCGTCGCGACGCCAGTACGCGACGCGCTCTGACTCGAATGGGCTTGTCGAACATGGTGGTGTGGGAGTGTGAGTTGAGCGACCCCGTCAAGGTGATGTTCAGATTGTTGGCTTTTCTGGAGGCTTGATTCATGTCGTTGTCATCGATCGAACTATTTGCGGGTGCTGGTGGCCTGGCCATGGGAGTGACGCTCGCCGGATTTCGTTCACAAGCCGTAGTGGAGTGGGACAAGTGGGCGTGTGACACCGTGCGAGAAAACCAGAGGCTCGGAAACCCTCTTGTGCGCGACTGGCAACTTATCGAGGGTGACGTTCGGCATTGGATCCGAGACCTTGATTCGAGGGGATTGGAAGGGCGACTCGATTTAGTAACTGGCGGTCCCCCTTGCCAGCCTTTCTCCATGGGTGGCAAGCACAAGGCTCACCGTGACGATAGGGACATGTTTCCAGTGACCGTCGAAGTAATCAGGCGACTAAAGCCGCGCGCTTTTATTGTCGAGAATGTCAAGGGACTTACGCGATCGTCTTTTCACAATTATTACCAGTACATATTGGGTCAGCTGCAGTTCCCGGATTTGACGCGCAAAGGTGATGAAAGTTGGGCCGATCATTTTCAACGTCTTCAGCAATTCAAGACGGCGAAAAATCATGGGCCCATGGCTCTTCGCTACAACATCATTCCGACACTAGTCAACGCGGCAAATTTCGGCGTTCCGCAACGACGGGAACGGGTGTTTATCGTTGGTTTCAGATCAGATATAGGCGCGATGTGGTCGTTTCCACGCGAAACGCATTCGCTGGATGCGATGCTTCATGATCAATGGGTATCTGGAGACTATTGGGATCGCCATCGCATGTCGGCGAAACAACGCCCTGCCGCGCCAGATTCAGTGTTGACGATCGTCGCCCGGCTAAAGGGGTTAGGACTATTGCCGACGCGACAGCCTTGGATGACCGTTCGCGATGCTCTTGTAGGCCTTACCGATCCGAGAAAGACGGAAGGAGATGCGCTGAACCACCGTTTTCAATCTGGTGCGAAAGCTTATCCTGGTCATACGGGAAGCCCGTTGGATTTGCCGGCCAAGACGCTCAAAGCCGGTGATCATGGCGTTCCCGGGGGGGAAAACATGATGGTTAACGATGACGGTAGTTGCCGATATTTTTCCGTTCGTGAGTCGGCCCGTCTGCAGGCCTTTCCAGATGGATATGCTTTTCATGGCGCTTGGACCGAGGCAATGCGCCAACTTGGCAATGCTGTTCCGGTCACTCTCGGACACGCCGTTTCGGCGAGTGTCGCCGAGCACTTGTTGCACGACGACATGCGCCAATCGCTCTCGCGACAACTGGGAGTTGTTGGGTATACGAGTTACGCATGAGTGACCCGATTCCGTACAACCCGCTAGACAAGAAGAACCTAGGCGCGAGCGTCGCGGAGGCGTTGCTTGGACGAAAGGCTCGCCCACTCAATGGCCTTGCAAGTTTTTACGGGGCCGGCATCTACGCGATTTACTATTCCGGCACTTTTCCAGCATACAAGAGGATTTCGGAGCAGAACAATGGGGATGCCCCAATCATGCCGATTTACGTCGGCAAGGCCATACCTGCTGGAGGTCACAAAGGGGTGGTGACGCCGCAAGGGACGAAGTCGAGGGCGCTTCTTCTTCGGTTGCGGGAACATGCCGAGAGCATTGGCGGCACGGAGAACCTGCGCATCGAGGACTTTCTTTGTCGCTTTCTCGTGGTGGACGACATATGGATTCCCCTTGGCGAGTCTTTGCTGATTGCCAAATTTGCGCCGATCTGGAATACCTTGATTGACGGATTTGGTAATCATGACCCAGGAAAGGGACGCTACAACGGAATGCGACCCAAGTGGGACGTATTGCATCCAGGTCGAAGTTGGGCCGAAAGATGTCAACCTAGGTCGGAGACAGCGAAGCAGATTGCCCGCGAGATTGAAGCTCACTTGGCAGTACTGAATGCGCCGATGTCACCACATTTCCATGTTGAGCAAACTCGTTCTCGTTATGCGGTCGAACCTGGAAAGGACGCGTAGACGGTGATGATCTGGTTCGGTCGAACATCGAACGCCTATATTGATGGCCCTGCTGAAAGTTGAAAAATTGGTCAAGTCCTTCGGCGAGAACACCGTCGTCGACGACCTGTCGTTCTCGATCGCGCCGGGCGAATGCCTGGGCGTGATCGGCCCCAATGGCGCTGGCAAGACCACGACGATCCGGATGTGCCTGGGCCTGAGCGCGCCGGACGAAGGGCAGATCGACTACATGCTCGACGACGGCGCGGTGGCACCCTTGCAGATGCCCCGCGATGCGATGGCGATCAAGGCGCGGCTGGGCGTGGTGAGCCAGATCGACACGCTCGATCCGGACTTCAGCTGCGCGGAAAACCTGCTGGTGTACGGGCGTTATTTCGGCCTGCGCGATGCGCAGATCCGCGCGCGGATTCCTGAACTGTTGCAGTTCGCGTCGTTGTCGCACAAGGCGGCGGCCCGGCCGGGCGAGCTCTCGGGTGGCATGAAGCGCCGCCTCAGCCTGGCACGCGCGCTGGTCAACGATCCGCTACTGCTGCTGCTCGACGAACCCACGACCGGCCTGGACCCGCAGGCGCGGCACCTGATGTG
>CAZADK010000562.1:0-3274 GCA_964483855.1 uncultured Rhodoferax sp. | reverse complement strand
GGCCTGCGCCGCGTTGCTGCTGGCGCCACCGGTGTGGGGCATGGCATTGGGCGCCTACCTGGCCATCGCGCTGCTGCTGGTCGGAGGCATCAGCGCCCTGCCCTCGCTGATCGCGTTATTGACGCGCCAGCTGGCGCCCGCGTTGTCGGCAAGGCTGTTGCCGATGCTGGCGATCGAACGGGCCCGCCGGATGCGCGCCGGTGCGGCCGTGGCGGTCAGCGGCGTCGTGGCTGCGCTGAGCCTGGCGGTCGCGCTGACTGTGATGGTCGCGAGTTTCCGGACCTCGGTGCAGGACTGGCTCGACGTGGTGTTGCCGGCCGACTTGTATGTGCGGCATGCGGGCGGCGGCGACACAACGACCTTCTTCGAACCGCAGACGGTCGCGGCGCTGCGCCGGTTGCCGGGTGTGGCCGGCATCACGACCGTGCGCTCACTGCCGCTGACACTGGCACCGGGCCGACCGACCGTGCCCCTGCTGGCGCGGGAGCTGGCACAACCGCAGCGTGCACTGGCGCTGGTGGGCGCCCTCGCACCCGTGCCGGCCGACGCGGTCCCGATCTACGTCAGCGAGCCGATGGTGGCCTTGTATGGCGCCCGTATCGGCGAGCCCTTCGCACCGCTGGACGCAGCATGGGCCGACGGGCCGAGCAGCCAGAGCCGCACCGCCGCGCCCCGGTTCGTCGTGGCGGGTGTCTGGCGCGACTATGGCCGCCAGTTCGGCGCGATCGCCATCGACCAGCAGGATTTCGAGCGGATCACCGGCGACCGCCGGATCAACGACCTGGCGCTGACATTGGCCAGTGGTGCCGACGCGGCTGCAGTGCAGGCCGCGCTGCGCGAGCAGGTGGCGCGCACGCATCCCGGCTTGGCACTGGAGATCGCCAGCGCCAGCGAGATCCGCGCCATCTCGCTGCGCATCTTCGATCGCAGCTTCGCCGTCACCTACTGGCTGCAGGCGGTGGCGATCGCGATCGGCCTGTTCGGCGTGGCGGCGAACTTCAGCGCCCAGGTGCTGGCCCGGCGCAAGGAATTCGGACTGCTGGTGCACCTGGGCGTCACGCCGCGCCAGGTGCTCACGCTGGTGGCGCTCGAGGGCCTGGCCTGGACCGGTATCGGCGCGCTGGCCGGGCTGCTGCTGGGCCTGGGGGTGAGCGTGATCCTGGTGCACGTGGTCAATCCGCAAAGTTTCCACTGGACGATGGACCTGATGTTGCCCTGGCGCCAGCTGGCCGCCTTGTGTGCGGCCACGGTGGTCGCAGGAACCACCACCGCGTGGCTGGCGGCGCGCGCGGCGGCCAGCTCGGACGTTGTGCTCGCAGTCAAGGAAGACTGGTAAGGCTAGCGCCTGGAGCGACAAGTCCGGGAACGGAAAAGACCCAGGCGTGTGAAGAACTGCTTGGCGCTGCTCTGAAAAAACCCGGCGCGGTGGTGTTCGCTATGTAATGGCCACCAGCACGCTGCACGGCGCGTGTTCGATCAGGGTGCTGGAACTCGAGCCGCGCCACCACCGCGCAGCCCAGCTGTCCAGGTGCTTGTGACCGACGACGATCAGGTCGGCCTCGATCTTGGTGGCATAGTTGGTGATCTCGCTGATGGTCTCGCCCACCAGCACTTCGCCATTGGCGGCGAATCCGGATTTGGCCAGCACCTGCAGGCCTTGTTGGAGGACGTTCTTGTAGTTTTCTTTTTCGCGCTCGGTGATCTGCGGATCGTAGAACCCGCCCTCGGCACCGATGAAGTCGATATGGTGGGGCATCACCGCGACCAGCGTCAGGGCTGCGCTAGTCCACTGCATCAGGTCCTTGCATGCGAGCAAGGCGTGCTGCCCGGCTTCGGAGCCGTCGTAGGCCATCAGGATTCGTTTGTACATGGTGCAACTCCAGTCTCGTTATCGTCCATTCGGAAAAAGCTCCAGCAAAAACAGCATAACGGCATTACCGATGGGTCACATCAGAACAAACCATGAGCACGGGCCTGACCCGTGCGCCCCTAACCGGTGCATCATGCGCCGATTCTCGGCAGCAGCCCGCTAGAATTCAATTTTTGGCTGATCGGCTGGCAATACTGCCCCACCCAGGTGCGTCGTGCCGGTCGATCAGCACGATCCGGGCCCAGTTCCTGCTCCGACCGTTGCCGCTGATGCGCACCACCGCCAAGACATTCATGCGGGCGTACCCGCAAGACCCTGAGCCAGATCGTGGAACATTGATGCGCAACGGCCGGCTTGGCACCGCTGTGTGCAGGTGCACAAATGAGAGGAAACAACCCGATGTCGAATTTTCTGCGTAATGCCTGGTATGTGGCAGCCTTGTCACCGCAGGTCGAGCGCACGCTCAAACCCGTCAAGCTGCTAGGCGAAGCCGTGGTGCTCTACCGCACCGTTGACGGCAGGCCGGTGGCACTCGAAGACGCCTGCCCGCACCGCAAGCTGCCCTTGTCGATGGGCCGTATCAAGGGCGACGCGGTGGAATGCGGCTACCACGGCCTGACCTTCGACTGCGCCGGCAAGTGCATCGACGCGGCGACCCAGCAACGTATTCCGCCCTTTGCCAAGGTGCGCAGTTATCCCGCCCGTGACCGCTACGGCCTGTTGTGGATCTGGATGGGGGACCCGGCCGGTGCCGACGAAAAGACGATCATCGATATCGCGAACTACGACAACCCCGACTGGAACATCACCAAGGGCGACAGCCTGCTGATCGAATGTCACTACCTGTGGATGGTCGACAACCTGCTCGACCCGTCACACGTGGCCTGGGTGCACCGCAGTTCCTTCGCGGGAGCCGGCACCGACAACACGCCGATGCAGATCACCGACGACAACACCGGCGTGGTCAACAGCCGCTGGATGCTGGACCAGCCGCCACCGCCGTTCTACGCACCACTGGTCAAATTCACGGGCAACGCCGACCGACTGCAACACTACGAGGTGCGTTACCCGGCCATGGCCGTCAACATGGGAATCTACACGCCAGCTGGCAAGGGTGGCCCGGACATGGTGCCAGACGCCGACACCTACCGCATGATCTCGTACCATTTCATGACACCGATCGACGACGACCTCACGCAGTACTACTGGATTCAGCACCGCAACACCGACCCGCACGACGACGAGATCACGCGCAAGGCCGCCGCTGGCGCCAAGGCGGCGTTCGAGGAAGACCGGGCCATTCTTCGCGCGGTGCACCTGGGCATGAAACACAAGTCCACAGCCACGACCGGACTGTTGCTCGACGCGGCGGCCAGCCGCTTTCGCAAGGGGCTGGGGGAACTG
>CAZADK010000561.1:0-3276 GCA_964483855.1 uncultured Rhodoferax sp. | reverse complement strand
ATCGAGACGGCACGCACGGTGGCCGTCAACACGCTGGTGGCGATGGAGGTGTTCTACCTGTTCAGCGTGCGCTACCTGAAGGCGCCCTCGTTCACGCTGCAGGGCGTCAAGGGCACGCCGCGCGTGCTGCTGGCGGTGGCGGCGGTGTTCGTGCTGCAGCTTGCCTTCACCTACGCGCCGGTGATGCAGGTCCTGTTCGCATCGACCGCGCTGCCGCTGTCGACCGGTGTGGCGATCATCGCCGTCGGCGTGGCGGTGTTGGTGATCCTCGAGGTCGAGAAGGCGCTGCTGCGCCGGTTCGGCGTCGCCGCAGCCTGATCGGAATCCGGACGGTTGCGCGATGAGTCACGAGCCCTTTGCCGAGTTCGCGCTGCTGCTGCTCGTCTGTGCGCTGGCCGGCGCGGTGTTCGTGCGCCTTCGCCAGCCGGTGCTGATCGCCTACATCGTCGTCGGCATCCTGGTCGGCCCGGCCGTGTTCGGGCTCGTCAAGGCGCACGAGCAGATCGACCTGCTCGCGCAGGTCGGGGTGGCGGTGCTCCTTTTCGTGGTCGGCCTGAAGCTCGACCTGCATCACATCCGCCACATCGGCCCGGTGGCGCTGGCCACGGGCCTGGGCCAGCTCGCGTTCACGATCGCCTTCGGCTTCCTCATCGTGCTCGGCCTGGGCAAGGGGCTGATGGAGGCGCTTTACATCGCCGTCGCGCTGACTTTTTCCAGCACCATCATCATCGTCAAACTGCTGAGCGACAAGCGCGAGCTCGACAGCCTGCACGGCCGCATCGCCGTGGGCTTCCTGATCGTGCAGGACCTCGCGGTGGTGATCGCGATGATGGCGATGAGCACCCTGCGCGGGTTGGGCGACGCCGCCGGCTGGGGCCCGGTGCTGCTGGCGCTGGGCGGGCGGCTGACGGCGGCGGCGGTGCTGCTGTTCGTGCTGATGCGCTGGGTGCTGCCGGCGGTCGTCTCGGCGATGGCGCGCTCGCAGGAACTGCTGCTCGTCTTCGCGGTCGCCTGGGGCGTCGCGCTGGCGGCACTCGGCGAGTGGGCCGGCTTCAGCAAGGAGGCGGGCGCCTTCCTGGCCGGCTTCTCGCTGGCGTCCACGCCCTACCGCGAGGCGATGAACGCACGCCTGACGAGCCTGCGTGACTTCCTTTTGCTCTTCTTCTTCATCGACCTCGGGGCCAAGCTGGAACTGTCGACGCTGGGCGACCAGGTCGGCCCCGCCATGGTGCTGTCGCTGTTCGTGCTGATCGGCAACCCCCTGATCGTGATGGCCATCATGGGCTGGATGGGCTACCGCCGCCGCACCGGCTTCCTCGCCGGGCTGACGGTGGCGCAGATCAGCGAATTCTCGATCGTATTCGTCGCCATGGGCATCACGCTTGGCCACGTGGGCGCGTCCACGCTGGGCCTGACGACGCTGGTGGGCCTGGTGACGATCACGGTGTCGACCTACTTGATCCTGTACTCGCAGCCGCTGTACGAGCGGCTGGCGCCCTGGCTCGGGGTCTTCGAGCGGCGGCACCCGCTGCGCGAGCAGGCGACCGGGCAGGACGCCGGCGGCGCCACGCGCCCCGACGTGATCGTGTTCGGCCTCGGACGCTACGGCAGCCGGCTGCTGGAGCGGCTGCGTGCCGACGGCGTGCCGGCCATGGGCGTCGACTTCGATCCCGAGGCGGTGCGCGCGCTGCAGCGGCGCGGCCTGCCGGCACACTTCGGCGACGGCGAGGACCCCGAGTTCCTCGCGTCGCTGCCGCTGGCGTCGGTACGCTGGGTCGTGACCACCTTCCCGCAGCTGGAAAGCAACCGCGCGCTGCTGCACGCGCTGTCGTCGGTGCGTTATGCCGGCCCGCTGGCTGCCGCGGTGCGCGACCCGGCGCATGGGCGCGCCTTGGTGGCCGCCGGCGTGGCGCTCATACTCAACCCCTTCGAGGACGCCGCCGACCATGCCGCGCGGCGCCTGGCCCAGACCCTGGCCCAGACCCCAACCGGTGATGCCGGCACGAGCGAGAAACCGCCATGACCATCCTACAGCCTCCCCTGACGAACATCCTCGCCGCGACCGATCTTTCGCCACCGGCCCGACACGCCGCCGACCGGGCGGCCCGCATCGCGCGGCAGCTGGATGCCTCGCTGACCCTGCTGCATGTGCTGCCCGCAGGGCCGCTGGACGAGTTGCGCCAGTGGCTGGGAGCCGGGGCCGAGCAGCGCCTGGAAGACGATTCGCTGCGCGAGCTGACGGCGCTGGCCGACGAGTTGCGCGCCGCCCACGGCGTGTCGCCGCAGGCGGTGCAGCGGTCTGGCGTGGTGCTCGACGTCCTCGGCCACGAGGCCGAGGCGTGCGGTGCGGACCTGCTGGTGCTGGGCGCCCGAGGCACCAGCTTCCTGCGCCGCATGGTGCTGGGCACGACCGCCGAGCGGCTGCTGCGGCGCACGCAGCGCCCGCTGCTGGTTGTGCGTGAGGCCCCGCACGAGCCCTATCGCCGCGCTCTGCTGGCCATCGACTTCTCGCCCTGGTCGGCCGCTGTCGTGGCGCAGGCGCGTCGGGTGGCGCCGCAGGCGCGGCCGGTGCTGCTCACCGCCTTCCAGGTGCCGTTCGAGGAGAAGCTGCGCTTCGCCGGCGTCGACGCCAGCGTCGTCGAGCATTACCGCCAGCGGGCGCGGGCGCAGGCGACGCAGCAACTGCACGCGTTGGCCGATGACGCCGGGCTGCAGCCCGGCGACTGGGATCCCTGCATCGTCGAGGGCGACGCATCGCTGCGTCTGATCGAGCAGGAGCAGGTGCGGGACTGCGACCTCGTGGTGCTCGGCAAGCACGGGCGGAGCGCGGCAGAGGACCTGCTGCTGGGCAGCGTCACCAAGCACGTGCTGGCCGAGGGACGCAGCGACGTGCTCGTGGCCACGCTGCCGGCGGGCACGGCGCCTGCAGCGGTTACTTGACGACCATCACCGGAACCGGCGCCGGCGCCGGCACGAAGACCACCTGCAGCGGCACCGCATCGCCCAATTTCATGGCGCGAGCAGCAGCGTAGTGCGATGCCGCCTGGAAAGCGTCGTCCTGCAAATTGAGTGTGGTGCGCATGGGTTGAATGAGTTTGCGCGCGAATGACTGCAGCTCAACCCCACAAGGCGGCGCTGGGTGGCCCAACCATGCCACCTTCGTACTGCATGGCATCGGCCCGATCCAGGCGTTGCAACAATGGGCCGTCGAGGTCCACGTAGGCGCAGCGCTGCGCCAGTAGAAACGCCGGCGCCATGGCCAACGAGGTTCCGCAC
>CAZADK010000560.1:2556-3280 GCA_964483855.1 uncultured Rhodoferax sp. | reverse complement strand
AGATCAAGGTGCAGATGGTGTATGCCGCCGTCGGTGGCGTGACCGAGTCCGACGTCAACCTGGCGATCGCCTCCAAGGCGGTCATCATCGGCTTCAACACCCGGGCCGACGCCGGCGCGCGCAAACTCGCCGAGGGCAACGGTGTCGACATCCGCTACTACAACATCATCTACGACGCCGTCGATGACCTGAAGGCCGCGATGTCGGGCATGCTGACCCCGGACAAGAAAGAGGAGGTCATCGGCACCGCCGAGATCCGCCAGGTGTTCAAGGTCAGCAAGATCGGCTCCATCGCCGGCTGCATGGTCACCTCGGGCGTGGTGCGGCGCAACGCCCGACTGCGCCTGTTGCGCGACAACACGGTCATCTTCACCGGAGAACTCGATTCGCTCAAGCGCTTCAAGGACGACGCGCGCGAGGTCAAGGAAAGCTTCGAGTGCGGCTTGAACATCAAGAACTACAACGACATCCAGGAGAACGACCAACTGGAGTTCTTCGAGATCCGCGAAGTGGCGCGGACGTTGTAAAGGCAACCCGTCATCGTGGCCCGCAAGTCTGCAACCCCCAACCGCGCCTTCAAGGTGGCCGATCAGATCCAGCGTGATCTGACGGAGCTGATCGCGCGCGAGTTGAAGGATCCGCGGGTGGGCATGGTCACGATCCAGGCGGTGGAAGTCACGCCAGACTATGCGCACGCGAAGGTGTTCTTCAGCCTGTTGCAGGG
>CAZADK010000560.1:0-2546 GCA_964483855.1 uncultured Rhodoferax sp. | reverse complement strand
TTGCAGGGTGACCCGCAGGAAACCCAGGTCGGCCTGAATCAGGCGGCCGGTTTTCTGCGTGCCGGCCTGTTCAAGCGATTGCACATCCACACCGTGCCCACGCTGCATTTCGTGTTCGACCGCACCACCGAACGTGCCTCCGACATGAACGCACTCATCGCGCAGGCTGTCGCCTCGCGTTCCAAGAACGAGGACTGAAAAATCGGGGTCAGATTCCAATTATCGTGATTGGACGCTGGCCGACAGAGCCAGCGCATGGGAAACAGACCAGAAAAAATGGGGCAGAAGCAGCGGGTGCAGCGCCGAGCCGTGCACGGCGTGTTGCTGCTCGACAAGCCGCTGGGACTGTCGAGCAATCAGGCGCTGCAAAAGGCCAAATGGTTGTTGCGTGGCGAGAAGGCCGGCCACACCGGCACGCTCGATCCGCTGGCCAGCGGCGTGTTGCCGCTGTGTTTTGGTGCCGCGACCAAGTTCAGTCAACTGCATCTGGATGCCGACAAGACCTACGAAGCGGTTGCGCGGCTGGGCATCACGACCAGCACCGGCGACGCGGAGGGTGAACTGTCGCAGGAGCGGCCCGTCGCCGTGGACGCGGCGGCGGTGGCGAGCATGCAAGCCCGCTTCACCGGCCCGATTGCACAGACACCGCCGATGCACAGCGCGCTGAAGAAGGACGGCAAGCCGCTGTACGAGTACGCCCGCGCCGGTATCGAGGTCGCGCGTGAGCCGCGCGATGTGACGATCCATGCGCTGCAGCTCAAACTGGTCGAACACGGCGGCGTGGCCGCTATCCAGATGCGGGTGCGCTGCAGCAAGGGCACCTACATCCGGACGCTGGCGCAGGACATCGGCGAGGCCCTGGGATGCGGTGCCCATCTGACGATGCTGCGTCGAGTCGAGACTGGCGGCTTCTCGCTGGAAGACTGCGTCACGCTTTTGGCGCTCGAGCAGATGCCCGAGTCCGAACGGTTGGCGCAGTTGCGTCCGGTCCAGACCTTGCTGCGAGACCATGTGCCGGTCACCTTGCAGGCCGAAGATGCAGCGCGATTCCTCAGCGGCATGCGCCGACGCGGCTCTTGGCCCGACCACGCCCGCGTGGCGGTGTTCGGGCAGTCCCCTGATGCCTTGCTGGGCAGCGCGCATGTGCGCGCGGGCGAGCTGATCCCCGACCGTCTGCTGAGCCCGCTCGAGATCGAGCAAACGCTGGCCGGCCATTGATTTTCCGAAATAGTTTCCCGAAAGACCACCATGAGCTACAAACAGATTCGCAACATCGCCATCATTGCCCACGTCGACCACGGCAAGACCACGCTGGTCGATATGCTGCTGCGCCAGAGCGGAACCTTCCGCGCCAACGAAAAAGTCGCCGAACGGGTGATGGACAGCAACGACCTGGAGAAGGAGCGCGGCATCACCATCCTGGCCAAGAACTGCGCAGTGGACTGGAAGGACACCCACATCAATATCGTCGACACGCCCGGCCACGCCGACTTCGGCGGTGAAGTCGAGCGCGCGTTGTCGATGGTCGACGGCGTGATGCTGCTGATCGATGCGGTCGAAGGCCCGATGCCGCAGACACGGTTCGTGACCAAGAAGGCGCTGGCGCTGGGACTCAAGCCCATCGTGGTGGTGAACAAGGTGGATCGCCCGGGTGCACGCCCGGACTACGTCATCAACGCTGCGTTCGACCTGTTCGACAAGCTGGGTGCGACCGAGGAGCAGCTCGACTTCCCGGTCGTGTATGCGTCCGGCCTGAACGGCTGGGCGTCGATGGAAGCGGGCGAGGCCGGTGAACAATGGGGCAAGGATCTCGCGCCGCTATTCGACACCGTTTTGTCGCACGTGCCGGCCAACAAGGGTGACCCGGCTGCGCCGCTGCAGCTGCAGATCAGCTCGCTCGACTACTCAACCTACGTCGGCCGGATCGGCGTTGGCCGGATCAGCCAGGGTACCCTGCGCGTGAACCAGGACGTGCTGGTGATGGAAGGCCTGGACGGGGCATCCAGCAAGGCGCGGGTGCAGCAGATCCTCAAGTTCGAGGGCCTGGAGCGTGTCGCGGCCACCGACGCTGGCCCGGGGGACATCGTACTGGTCAGCGGTATCGAGCAGGTGGGCATCGGCGTCACGATCACCGACCCGGTCAGCCCGGCACCGCTTCCCATGCTGATGATCGACGAGCCGACGCTGACGATGAACTTCTGCGTCAACAACTCGCCGCTGGCCGGTCGCGAGGGCAAGTTCGTCACCAGCCGCCAGCTGCGCGACCGGCTCGATCGGGAGTTGCAGGCCAACGTCGCACTGCGCGTGAACGACACTGCAGAGGAGGGTATCTACGAGGTCAGCGGCCGCGGCGAACTGCACCTGACGATCTTGCTGGAGAACATGCGTCGCGAGGGTTATGAGCTGGCGGTGTCCAAGCCGCGCGTGGTGTTCAAGAACGTCCAAGGCGAGAAGCACGAGCCGATCGAGATGCTGACGGTGGACATCGAGGAAAGCCACCAAGGTGGCGTGATGCAGGCGCTGGGCCTGCGCAAGGGCGACCTCGT
>CAZADK010000559.1:2598-3283 GCA_964483855.1 uncultured Rhodoferax sp. | reverse complement strand
TTGGCACGACTCATAATCCTTTGGTCGTAGGTTCAAGTCCTACACGGCCTACCAATGCTGTGAAGGAAAACCTGCGATTTTATCGATTGCATGTCTACTCTTCTTTTGCGGCCTATCGGCAATCTGTAGGCAACTTGCCCGCGTCCAGTCTAGCGCCAGCAACGAATGGAACCTAGGGCAGCTGCCTGGGTCGTCGGCTGCATTCACCCAAATCGTCCTCGTCTTTGTTTCGAACTCGGTTCTGCGGGTCTATGCGGAGGTCTATGTACAAGCCGACAACCTGCATAAGCTGGCGCAGGACTTTGTCGCTGCCTGTACAAAGGTCATGTACGCCGATCGGTTCGGTCTGGCGTGCCTATGTGGGACTGGGGGCCTCGCGCTTCCCGGCAAGAGTGCGCGAGACGTCGGCGCCTTCGACCCGGTGGGCGGCGTCTCACGCCGGATTCTTGTCCTGCAAACTGTCGCGCCATCGCATCCATGCCTTCGTGGCGAGATGGCGCGAGAGTTGCGGCAGCGGCATGCGCAGGGCATGGGCCCGGACATAGATCAGCCAACGCGCAAACTTTACAATGGCGGCATGACCATCATGTCGCCCCGATCGCAAGGCCTGCGAATAAATGGCCATCAACCATGATGCCGGCCGGTACGTATCGGACTGAGCGCAGAGATCGGCGAACACTGCTTC
>CAZADK010000559.1:0-2588 GCA_964483855.1 uncultured Rhodoferax sp. | reverse complement strand
CGAACACCCTGCGTGCGAGGTGCAAGCCCAGCAGGACAGGCTGCGCCAGGTCGTTCTGTGCTGCGAACTGTCCGAAGCGGTCCCAGAAGCCGACTTGTTTGCTGAAGTCGCGCAACATGCAGTCGATGTCGCGCAGGTCGCGCAGGCCGTTGTGCAGTTCTCCTTCGTGCACAAGGTGGGTGATGCTGTGAATCACCATGTCCTCTTGGCAAGGGACACGGATCGCGTCGATCCCGGGCACGTCTATTGGCCTCGAGCGCGCGATGATCTGGGCAGGGTCTGGTGCATGACGCGCGGTCAAGGGCAGTATGGTGTGGTGGACATCCAGCACGGTGCCGCGCCGGATATGTGTCATCGGCGGAATCTCATGCATCCATTGCCGGTAGTAACGCTGGTCATATGTGCTGCTTTTGGCACTAACCCAGCCATTGATCGTCAGTTCGCGTTCGACGGCTTCGATGGATTGTGAAGGCACAAGTATGTCGATGTCGCCGAACAAGCGGCCCAGCGCTACTGTCTCGCGTGCCATCACATATGCTGCACCTTTGAGCAGCAGGACCGGTACGCCGAGTTTGCCTAGCGCCGCCTGCAGCCGGTGGACCTCCCAGATGACAGATTGGCGTTGACGCCCGCTGAGTTGCCGGGCGCCATCAAGGTGGCGTGCCGCCTGCTGCGCCGGCGCAACATGCGCCTTTGCGAGTAGCTCGGACAACGCGCCCAAAACATTGGCGCTGCGGGCATCGGCGATCAGATCGGACCACTGCCGGTCCGTGAACGATCGGACTAACGCCGGGTCGCCAAGTGCAGCCAGGACCCGATCATTGGCCTGCCGTGTTGTCATGCAGGCACCGTGATGTCTCGAATCAATTGCAGCCCGTCAGCAGTGGAGCCGTATGTAATCTGGAAGCATTGCGCGCCCGACAGCAACGCGCACAATGCATCAAAGCCGACTTCACCCATACGTTCCTTGTTGAACGACTGCTCCGATATCAGGTTGAACGCCTCGGCGCGGCTGATGGCTTCGTGATGTGCGACCGCACCCACTTCAAAGCGCGGGAAAACGATCCAACGCACCAACGACGTTCTCGAAGCCGCCGACACCGACGCTTCCGGGCTGGCCGCATGGGAGATGGTGCCTTTACGAGTGTCTGTGTAAACCCGACCCAGGCGAGCGCCCGGGAAATTCTTGACCACATCCAGCGACGCGTTCTTCAGGCTGATCGGCCTGGGGTGGGGCAGCATGGCTCCGCTGGCAGGATTCAAAATGGCCAGTTCGTCTGACAAAAGTTGCCAGTTCTCCTGCAGGCAGAGCGACGCGCAGAGAGTACTTTTGCCGGCGCCAGGGAATCCCGGCAACATCACGGCGAGTCCGTCGCGGGCCAGAACCGCGGCGTGCATGACGAGATAGCCGAGGGGCCGGCTTGCAACACACCAGTTCAGGCCCCACTCCAGCATCGGAGCGGATTGCTCCGCAGGCAACGGGTAAAACGACTCGACGCCGTCGAGCAGGAACCGCACCTGTGGTCGCCACCAGCGGCGAAAGCCCTTGCCTGGCAGGATCTGGATATCGAAGTCGATGAATGAGTCGGGCTGACAATGCGGAAAACCCAAGTAGAAAAACGCGATATGCTGCCGAACAGCCGGAAACGGGGACCGTATCCGGACGTTGAAAGGCGCGATATGCAGCAGGGCTTCAGTCAATCGTCCGAATCGTTCATGGGCAACAATGCGGGAGTGTACCAATCTGCCGGCTGAAGCAACTGGTTGTCGACCAGACTGTGTAAGGTGGGTGAAAGTGCGTTGGCCACAACTTCGCTGGCGTGTGTTGTGGCCAGTTGTTCCGCCAGTGCCGGCATCTGGATGCCATTGTCATGTGACTGGACAATGCGAAGAATGTCGTATGCCAACACGGCTACCAGCCAGTAATCTCCCGAATTGGCGTCGAAGGTCACTATGGCATCTGCACAGTCCCACGGAGGCGCAAATTTGATGGCCCGACCCGGCACCAGCGCCACTGAGGAGCTAACTGAAACGGAATTAGATACTGTCACCTTTGCAAACAGACCGTGACTGCCTTTTTCAGATTAGCTGGGGTCGCAATTACCAGATCAGTTCTTGCACAGATCCGCATCGGGAGGCAGGTCAGCCGCGATGTCGTACATACCCGAGATGTAGGCAATGACTTCACTGGCAGTCATGCCTGTCACCGCACAACCGCTGGTGACAGTCGGATTGTAAAGCGAGCATGCGTTGAGTTGCGTCCACATATCCTGGACTTGCGCTGTCGATATGGGGTACGGGCTGCTCCAGGAAGGATATAAAGAGTTCAGGTAAGCGGCAGTCAGATGACGCAACAATTGACCCTGTCCGCCGAAATCGGCATGGGTGGGGAATGCCAACACTGCCCATAGGCCATGAGATGACAGAGAACCAGGAAATATGCTGCTGAGCAGGGTTCCCTCGGTCAGGATGTCTGTCATGGACAGTCCCTGCATGCCGCTGGAGCAAATACTAATGGGCTGGGAGAACGTCGCGTGTGTTGCTGGCGAAGTCCAATAATTAAATTTTTGCGGAACCTTCCAAAAACC
>CAZADK010000558.1:0-3295 GCA_964483855.1 uncultured Rhodoferax sp. | reverse complement strand
GCCGCGCCGCCCCAAGGCGACTGCCGCAGTGCGCGGCACGGAGGCCCCCAATGAGCCGCCGGGCCGCCCCAAGGCGAATGCCGCGGTGCGTAGCACGCAGGCACTTCATTGAGGCGCAGGTTCACGCCAACCAACCTGTCGCGCCAGCATCGTGACCGCCACCCAGGTCATCGTTCTCGCGATTCCGGTTTTTCTGCTGATGATGCTGGCCGAGTTCGCGCTGGCGCGCAGCCGCGGCATGGTGGTGTACCGGTTCAGCGACGCGGTCAACAGCCTGAGCCTGGGTGTGCTGAGCCAGCTTGGCGGTCTGTTCACCAAGCTGCTGGCGGTGGGCATCTATGCCGCAGCCTACGACAGCGTGGCCCTGTTCCCGGACCTCGCGTTCTGGAGCACCTGGTACGGCGTGCTGCTGGCGCTGCTGTTCTACGACTTCTGCTACTACTGGCTGCACCGCGCCGGCCACGAGGTGGCGGTGTTCTGGGCCGCCCATGTGGTGCACCACCAGAGCCAGCACTACAACCTGTCGACCGCGCTGCGCCAGACCAGCAGCGGCGCCTTGCTGGGCTGGGTGTTCTACCTGCCGATGGCCGTGGCCGGCGTGCCGCCGCTGATCTTCGGCATCGTCGCGCTGGTCGACTTGCTGTACCAGTTCTGGGTCCATACCGAACTGGTTCGCAAGCTGGGCTGGTTCGATCGGGTGTTCTGCTCGCCGAGCAACCACCGGGTCCACCATGCCGTCAATGACCGATACCTGGACAAGAACTACGGTGGCATCCTGATCCTGTGGGACCGGCTGTTCGGCAGTTTCCGCGAAGAAGACGAAAAGTGCGTCTACGGCACCCGCGGCGGGCTGCGCAGCTGGGACCCGCTGTGGGCCAATGCCCAGGTCTACTCCCAGCTGGCGCACGACAGCTGGCGCACCCGCAACTGGCTCGACAAGCTGCGTGTGTGGTTCAAGCCGCCCGGATGGCGCCCGGCCGATGTCACCGCGCGCTGGCCGAAACCCGCGTTCGACATCGCCCAGGTGGAGCGATATGACCCGCCGGTGGCACCAGCGGCGATGGCCTTCGTCGGCACCGCCTTCGTGATGCTTCTCGGTGGCGTCACCGCCGTGTTGTGGTTTGCCCACACACTCAGCGACACGGCGGTTTCCGTCTGGAGTGCGGCCATGCTGGTCATCTTCTGGTCGCTGGGCGCCGTGTTGCAGTCACGCATGGGTGTCCTGCCGGCGCTGATGCTCGCCAGTGCGGCGCTGGCCACGGCCAGCGCCGCACTGGGCCTGCAGCCGCTCCACTACCTGTTCAAGCCGCTGACGATGGCCGTTGCCGTGTTGTGGGTACTGCGCCAGCGCGGCGAAGCCCCACCGGGCCGACAGCTGCTGGTGGCCGCACTGCTGGCATCAATGGTTGGCGACGTGTTGCTGATGTTGCCCGGCAACCTGTTTGTTCCCGGATTGGGGGCGTTCCTGCTGGCGCACCTGTGTTACATCGCCTTGTTCCGCCAGCAACAGGCCTGGTTTCCCAGCCGGCCCGCGCTGGTGCTGGCGCTGGCCAGCGGGGGCGCCATGCTGGCCGTGTTGTGGGACTCACTGGGTGATGCCGGCCTCAAGGCGGCAGTCAGCGCCTATGTCGTGATCATCAGCCTGATGGCCGCCCAGGCGATCGGCCGGGCCAGCGTGCTGCAGGACAGGGCCGCCACACGGGTGGCAGTAGGCGCCTGCGTCTTCATGCTCAGCGACACGTTGATCGCGATCGACCGCTTCCTGATGCCGCTGCCGCTGGCGAGTTTGTGGATCCTTGGTACCTATTACCTGGCACAGATACTGATCGTGTTGCATTCCATTCGGTCGATGTCCGAGGCAAGCATTCTGGTGCGTGCGAAAAACAAGTCCATCCTGAACCTCGCCGGCACCATGAAGCCGCCCGATGGAAAACACCTGAGCACCGCCGACATGGACCCTTGGCGCTGATGGTTGCCCTGGAGTTGGCGTTGCACCGATACCGCCAGACCACGGCTGACTTTGCCGACTGCCTGCACACCGCCCTCGCGGATCGGGCTGATGCGCCGCCCTTGTGGGCCGTTCGACAACGCCGCGTCCAGGGTTCAGGGAGCCCGATACCTGGGTGAATGACCCACGCGTCGCGGTCACGCGCAGCACCGGAGCGATACCGCGTGCCGCGGTCGATAGCGCCCCCGAAGAGGCCATTGCCGGCCGCCGTGAACGGTGCGACGCAGGCGCCGCGCCGCCCGGCGCGTCTTGATCTCGCTCAATACCGCGCCACGCAACGACGGTCAGAATGGCTTGGCACGGGACCACACCGCGCGGCACCGGCGATCTGGCGATCGGCCTTCGCCAACCTGCACGACGCCGAAAGGAAACCGCCATGACACGACCATTCCCCCTGCCACACGCTGCTGCATCGCAAGGCGACACCGCCACGATCGCGTGGCCCTGGGTCCGCGCTGCGATGCTGATGGTGACAGGCTTGTTGCTGACGGGCTGCTCGGTCGAACTGGAAAACCGCCGTGCATCCGAAGAAGTCTCCCGCATGGCCCAGCCTACGGGCTCGGTCTATCTGGGTTGGCGGGTGTTCCAGAACAAGTGCTCGGCCTGCCATGGCCCAGCCGCCACCGGAACGGCCGACGGCCCGAACCTGCTGCCACGGGTACGCGACATGGGTTCGCGCCAGTTCGCCAGCGTGGTGCTCAAGCGTTACGACTGGAGCCAGGTCGCGACCCAGGCGCGCGGCAACGATGCCGCCCTCGATGCCCTGATCGAGCAGATCATCCAGCGCCAGGAATTCCCGCTCAACATGCCCGCCATGGACGGCGAGCCTTCGGTGAACGCGCACCTCGCCGATCTGTACACCTATCTTTCGGCGCGCGCTGCTGGCACGCAAGGGGCGGGACGACCGACGCCCTGATCCCTACGCGCAACACCTCGCGGCGCCACCCGCGACGCAGGCAGGTCAGCGGCAGATCAGGGGCAGGCCAGCGGCAGGTTATGGCCGCGCAGGCGGTCCTCCCGAACCTGTCCAGGAGGCCCCTTGCCCGGGCAGCGACCCCGCCACCGGCTCGTCGCGCGCAATCGCCCCGTCCACCAGTTCCACGACCCGGTCGCAACGCGCCGCCAGCCGCGGATCGTGGGTGACGATGACGAACGAGGTGCTGCGCTCGCGGTGCATGCGCCGCAGCTCCTGGAACACCTCGTCCGAGGATGCGGTATCGAGGTTGCCGGTCGGCTCGTCGGCCAGCACCACTGGCGGGTCGAACACCAGCGCACGGGCGATCGCCA
>CAZADK010000557.1:1948-3302 GCA_964483855.1 uncultured Rhodoferax sp. | reverse complement strand
AGTTGAAAAGTACCTGTTTTGCCTGGGCTTCGTGGCGGTGTTCGCGCTGTTGGCCAAGAACCTGGTGCGCTCGGCGATCGGGCGCGAATGGATGGCCATTCGCGACATGGACGTGGCCGCTGCCGTGATCGGTATCCGACCGATGTACGCCAAACTCACCGCGTTTGCGGTGAGCTCTTTCATCATCGGCGTGGCGGGTGGCCTATGGGCATTTGTCCACCTGGGCTCCTGGGAGCCGGCCGCCTTCAACATCGACCGCTCGTTTCAACTGCTGTTCATGGTGATCATCGGCGGCATGGGCTCCATCATGGGCAGCTTCTTTGGCGCCGCCTTCATCGTGGTGCTGCCTATCTTCCTGAATCAGTTTCTGCCGTTTGCGGGCGGGCTGATCGGGGTTGACATTTCCACCGCCGCGATCTCGCACACCGAACTGATGATCTTCGGCGGGCTCATCGTCTGGTTCCTCATCGTCGAGCCCCACGGCCTGGCCAAGCTCTGGAGCGTGGGCAAACAAAAGTTGCGGTTGTGGCCGTTTCCGCATTGAACGCATTGTTGTCACGCTTTGCTGTCTTGGGGATATTCCCGATCGGGTCTTCCCCGATGCAGGGTTGGCGAAGATGCGTTGAACTGTCTGGCCCCTGGTTTTTTTGTGTGTTAGATGTTTACAGGAGACAAGCGAAATGAAATTACGCAACATGGCACTCGCCCTATCGGCGGTCTGTATCGGACTGGCCTCGGCCATGGTCGCTGCACCCGCAGCGGCCCAGGAAAAGGTGCAGTTCTTCCCGGTGCTCTCAGGCCGGACCGGACCGGTGGCGCCCAACGCCACGCCCTGGGCCAACGGCCACAACGACTACATGGCGCTGGTGAACGCGCGCGGTGGTATCAACGGCGTGAAGACCCTGGTTGAGGAATGCGAAACCGCCTACGCCACGGATCGGGGCGTGGAATGCTACGAACGCCTCAAGGGCAAGCATGGGGGGGCTACCGTGTTCCAACCACTATCCACCGGCATCACTTTTGCGCTGACCGAGAAAATCCCGAGCGACAAGATTCCGATGATCACTTCGGGCTACGGCCGCAGCGACTCGGCCGACGGTGGCGTGTTCAAGTGGAATTTCCCGCTGATCGGTCACTACTGGGTGGCAGGCGACACGGCCATTCAGTACATCGGCCAAAAAGAAGGCGGCATGGACAAGCTCAAGGGCAAAAAGATTGCGGTCGGCTACCACGACAGCCCGTTCGGCAAGGAGCTGCTGCCCATCCTCCAGGAACGTGCCGCCATGCATGGCTTCACCCTGCAGTTGCTGCCCATTCCGGCACCTGGTGTCGAGCAAAAGGCGATCTGGCTGCA
>CAZADK010000557.1:0-1938 GCA_964483855.1 uncultured Rhodoferax sp. | reverse complement strand
CGGACTGGGTGATTCTGCAGACCTGGGGCGTGATGACCGGCACGTCCATCAAAGAAGCGGTGGCCACGGGCTTTCCGCGCGAAAAGATGGTGGGAACCTGGTGGTCTGGCGCTGAGCCTGACCTCAAGGATGTGGCCGAAGATGCCAAGGGTTACAGCGCCGTCATGATGCAGCACGGTGCCGAGCCTCAGTCTGCCGTGGTCAAGGAAATCCTTGAGAAGGTGCACGCCAAAGGCAATGGCGCGGGTCCGAAAGAAGAAGTGGGATCGGTGCTCTACATGCGTGGTGCGGTCGGCGCGATGCTCGCGGTGGAAGGCGTGCGCGCAGCCCAGGAGCGCTTTGGCAAGGGCAAGGTCATGACAGGCGAGCAGGCGCGGTGGGGCTACGAGAACCTGAACCTGACCCAGGCCAAGCTCGACACGCTGGGCTTCAAAGGCGTGATGCGACCGGTGTCGACCAGCTGCCAGGACCACATGGGTTCGGCCTGGACCCGCGTGCATACCTGGGACGGCAAGAAGTTCGTCTGGGCGTCCGACTGGCTGCAAGCCGATGAGCAGATGATCAAGCCCATGGTGAAAGCCTCGGCCGACAAGTACGCAGCCGAGAAAAAGCTGACCCGCCGCGCGGCAGCGGACTGCCAGTCCTGATCCGCCCCAGGGCGGATCAGGCTGGCAGTTTCTGCCCAGTTGCTTCGCTCCCTCCCCAACCCCTCCCTCCAAGCGGGAGGGGGAGCGGCCCTGACGGGCCACCATCGTCAAGCCCGGCGTGCCGCGTCTTGCCAATGGTTCAAAAGGAACACGCATGAGCACCACCCGCCCTGCCCCGGCCACCCCCGTCCTCAATGTCAACGGCATCGAGGTTATTTACAACCATGTGATCTTGGTGCTCAAGGGCGTCTCGCTCACCGTGGCCGAAGGCCAGATTGTCGCCATTCTCGGTGGCAACGGCGCCGGCAAAACCACCACCTTGCGCGCGATCTCCAACCTGTTGAAGGGCGAGCGCGGCGAGGTCACCAAGGGCAGCATCGAGCTGCGCGGTGAGCGCATCGAAAATCTTAGCCCGGCCGACCTGGTGAACCGCGGAGTGGTGCAGGTGATGGAGGGCCGTCACTGTTTCGCCCACCTCACTATTGAGGAAAACCTGATGACAGGCTCCTACACGCGCAAGGACAAGGCCGAGATAGCGCGCAATCTGGAGAAGGTCTACACCTACTTCCCGCGCCTGAAGATCCGCCGCACCTCGCAGGCGGCCTACACCTCGGGCGGCGAGCAGCAGATGTGCGCTATTGGCCGCGCGCTCATGACCAACCCCAGCATCGTGTTGCTGGATGAGCCCTCGATGGGCCTGGCACCCCAATTGGTGGCAGAGGTGTTCAACATCGTGCGCGACTTGAACACCAAGGAAAAAGTGACGTTCCTGATCGCCGAACAAAACACCAACATGGCGCTCAAGTATGCCGACTATGGCTACATCATGGAGAGCGGCCGCGTCGTGATGGATGGCGTGGCCAAGGACTTGCGCGACAACGAAGACGTCAAGGAGTTCTACCTGGGCATGGGCGGCGGCGAACGCAAGTCGTTCAAGGACGTCAAGAGCTACAAGCGCCGCAAGCGCTGGCTGGCCTGAAGCGCCCCCACCCGACCGAGAGAAACTACCCGATGCAAGACTTTTACGACCCATTGGAAAACCGTGACCCGGCAGTGCGCGAAGCCGCGCTGCTGCAGGCACTGCCGGCCCAGGTGGCGCAGGCGCAGGGCCACAGCGCTGCCTTTGCCGCGATCCTGCAAGGCGTGGATGCGGCCGCCGTGAACAGCCGCCAGGCGCTGGCACAACTGCCGGTCACGCGTAAACACGCATTGCTCCAACACCAGCAGGCGCAGCGCGGGCAGGACCGGTTCGGCGGCTTTTCGGCCATCGACTTTGGGGCCGCCATGCCGC
>CAZADK010000556.1:0-3304 GCA_964483855.1 uncultured Rhodoferax sp. | reverse complement strand
ACCCCGCGGGGGTCGCAGCGTTCGATTGACTTCGATTGACTGTAGGCATGCCCGCTGTCAGCGGCCATCGGCGGTTGACGCTGCTGGATGTAGGAGTGCGCCGCGTGCTGCCGTCGGAAGCGCCGGGCGCGATACAGCCCTCCATCGGATCTGCCATGGCGGCTTGGCCTCGCCGGGCCGCTCCCAAGTTTGCTCCGCGCTCAAGCCGCGACTCGCTCCGGTTCGCGCAGCATGCGGATCTGCTGCAAGCTGGCATCGATATCCTGCATCTGGCGTTCGATCAGCGCATGCACGCCGGCTGGCGTGTCCTGCTGCAAGGCTTGCTGGTAACACGCGTATGCCCCCGATTCGCCGCGCTCGCATTCGGCCACGATGGACTGGTCGCGCAGGCCGCACAAGGTGCCGTGCGCCGCCACCCAGCCACGGTGCGAGATCTTTTTGGTCAGCTCGTCCGTCGCAGGCACGCCACCCAGGCGCAGCACCATGGCGTGTAACTGCGTCTGGGCGGCGTCATACTGCTGTGCCCGCTTGCGAAACAGTGTGCGATGCCGGCTGGTATTGGTGTAGTCGGCGCAGGATGCAAATCCGTAGGCGCCGTCGGCGCAGGTATGGTGGAGCCCGTTGAGCAGGTCGATCAGCGTGGGGTCCGTGGTGTCCGCTGTCTCGGCTTGCGTGGTGGAGATCTGCAGCGTCGGTCTGGTGGTTGCCATGGGATTTTTCTCCGAATGTGGTGGACCCTGCGACACCGGGAAGGGTCGCAATGGTGGTGCGAACCCGGCCATCGTAGGCAGACGGATCGGGTGCCGGTATCGGCTTTTGGCATGCGCACGTGTAGGACTTCGCCGCATCGTGCGGTCGCGACTGCGCATCTGCGCAGGCCCGCCGGTTCACCCGTGTGAACTGGCGATCGTCAAACGGGTCGGCTGCATGTGGCGTTGAGCCGGGCGACCGCGGGGCGTTGTCCGACAGGGTGACCCGGTGTGCGCCGATACGTGGGCCCCGGCGGGAGGATTACGCTGGCTCCATCAACATTCCTGCCGGACCCGGCTGCACCCCACATGCACATGCATATCCAGGAGCCGTTGCCGGCCGCGCGGTGCTTGCCCTGGCGTAGCTGGCTGATCGCTGCTGCCGCCGTATGCCTTGCAGGCTGCAGCAGCCTGCCCGTATTCGTGCCTGACCTGTCGCGGCGGGATGCGCCGCCGGTGCAACTGGCCGGTGCGCACGGCCCTTTGTCGGCAAACCAGAGCCGGGCGGTGCTCGAGCGGCTGCACAGCCGGGGCCCGCCGACCAACATCTTCGAGCGCCACCTGGCGCTGGAGGAGGCGATTGTCGGTAGCGCGCTGACCACCGGCAACCGGGTGCGCCTGCTCTTGGATGGGCCGGCGACCTACGACGCGATGCTGGCCGCGATTGCCGCCGCCAGGGATCACGTCAACATGGAGACCTACATCCTGGACGATGACGCGGTCGGTCGGCGATTCGCGCAGGCCCTGATCGCCAAGCAGCGCGAAAACGTGCAGGTCAACCTGATCCATGACAGCGTCGGCACCTTCAACACGCCGCGGGCATTCTTCGAAGAGCTCTCCGCCCAGGGCGTTCAGGTGCTCGAATTCAATCCGGTCAATCCGCTGCAGGCGCGCAATGACTGGGAGATCAACCAGCGTGACCACCGCAAGCTGCTGATCGTCGACGGCGCCACCGCTTTCCTGGGGGGCATCAACATCAGCAGCGTGTATTCGAGCGGTTCATCGATCAAGCTGCACCAGGGCCACGACGGAGCGCCGCGCTGGCGCGACACCGACCTGCAGATCGACGGACCGGTGGTGGCAGAGTTTCAAAAGCTGTTCCTGCAGACCTGGCGCTCGCAAAAGGGCGAACCACTGGCGGTACGGGACTATTTTCCGGCGCTCGCGCCGGTCGGCAACCAGGTGGTGCGGGCGATCGGCAGTTCGCCGGATGACAACTACAGCCAGATCTATGCGACCCTGCTGTCGGCGATTCATAGCGCCGAGAGCAGCGTGCAGATCACCAACGCCTATTTCGTACCCGACCCGCAGCTGCTCGAAGCGCTGACAGCGGCAGTGTCGCGGGGCGTCAACGTCTCGCTGATCCTGCCATCGCAAACCGATTCCTGGCTGGTGTTCCACGCCGGACGCGCCCACTACGCCCGGTTGCTGCGGGCAGGCGTGAAGATCTTCGAGCGGCGTGGCGTCATACTGCATTCCAAGACCGCACTGGTCGATGGGGTGTGGGCCACCGTCGGTTCGACGAACCTGGACTGGCGCAGTTTTCTGCACAATCACGAACTCAATGCCGTCGTGCTCGGGGCGCAATTCGGCCAGCAGCTACAGGCCATGTTCGACCAGGATCTGGCGCTTTCGGACGAAGTCACGTTGGCGCGGTGGGAGCGCCGTGCGATCGACATGCGTCTCAAGGAACTGTTTGCCCGCGTATGGGAGTATTGGTTATGACACGGTACCTGGCTGCCTGGGCGAGTTGCATCGCGGTGATGCTGGTGCCCGACGCCGTCTGGATCGGTTCGGATTGTTCGCCTACGCAACCTATGACTTGACCAACCTGGCGGCGCTGCGCGACTGGCTTCTGGGCCTGTCACTGATGGATATGACGTGGGGCAGTTTCGCCAGCCTCTGGGCCGGCGCCGCTGGCAAGGCGGTATTCGACCGGCTGGCACGCGGCGCATGACTGGCGTATATCGTGCGCATATCCTGCGCATGTCCGGGGCATGATCAACGGATATCCGGCGCACAACCGGCGCACAACCGGCAGACAACTGGCAGACAACTGGCACGTGGACGGCCGCAGGCACCCCTGGCCGGCGGGTAGTATCTGCCCATTCCTGCATCATGAGGATGCAGCACGTGCTGGGGATCGCCCTGGCGGTTGCAGGTCAGCGGGCTGGACGTCCCAGCAAGCTGGCCAGTCCCATCAGCACAGCACCGGTGGCGGCGGCGATTAGCAGCGACTTCATCGGTTCCTCGCGCACATACTGCCGAGTGCCATCGGACAACAGGAACGCGGTGTCGCGCAACTTGCGCGTCGTCTCGCGTGCCGATTCCGCGCTTTTGCGCGCCAGCGTGTCCACCCGTTCGGCGGCTTCGTCGTAGCGCGGCGAACCCCTGTCGCGCAGTTGCTGGACCTTGTAGTCCAGGTCGCCGAGTGCCTGGTCCGCGGCCTGTTGGGTCGAGTGGATGGCGCGCCTTGTCGAGTCGGCGGCCCGGTCGACGATGTTGGGGGTGTGGGTCTGGATGGTGTTGTCTTGCATGGCTGCTCCGTGGGTGGG
>CAZADK010000555.1:0-3307 GCA_964483855.1 uncultured Rhodoferax sp. | reverse complement strand
CGCGCTGTTTCAGGCGCGCGGCTCGGCGTAGTCCTGCATGACCACCGCCACGCAATCGCCGCGTTGCACCCGACCCGGGCCGGAAGCCATCCACAACACGCCGCTGGCAGCGTAGAAAACCTCGAGCGGCGCATGATCAACATCTTCGATGAAATGCAAAAAGCCCGCGCTTTGCCCATCTTTGACGGTGTCACCCGCCAGATGGCGTGGCTCGAAAATACCGCTGCCTGGCGCAAAGCTGTAGCAGTTCGCGTCGCGAACCATCATCTGCCGTGTAGCTTTGGTGCCGTCGCGCTGCACCGTATCGGGCTTGCCGGCGGTCATGCCCAGATGCTTGAGCATGTTGCGCACGCCGCGCTCGCCGATGCGCACGCCTTCGACACTGACCCGACCCCAACCGCCGATCTCGGTGCCCAGCGACAAAATACCGCGGCGCTCAACCGCTGATGTCAGCGTGGCACCTTCATCCACACCCCAGAACACCACGTTGTAGGGCGCGCCGAAAGCGGCGGCGGCAGCCAAGGTCTTCCTGCGCATGGCAGCGTCTGGCGGGTAATGCATGTTGGTGCTGGGCACACAATCGGCCGAATGCCCGGCGGTATGCATATCGACCGAAACATCCACATGGGGCAATATTTTGCTGTCAATGAAGTGCGCCAGCATCTCGGAAAACGTGCCCTTGGGGTTACCGGGGAAGCACCGGTTCATGTCACGCCCGTCAATCGGCGACAGGCGGGTGGCATTCAACGCGGCGGGCAGATTGACCGCCGGAATCAGGATCAGCCGACCCTGGACCTGTTCGGGCTGGAGTGACTGGGCCAGGCGAGAAATCGCGATCTGGCCTTCGTATTCGTCGCCATGCACGCCGCCCGTCAACAACAATGTCGGGCCTTTGCCGTTGTTGAATACATAGATCGGGATCTCGACCACGCCCCAGCCCGAGGTGTTGCGGGACTGGGGTGCCCTCAGATAGCCTGCCTGGCGACCCGGACGGTCAAAATCGATGTCGCAGCGCACCCGGCTGGGCAGCTCGTTGACCGTCGACGCTTGAACGGGCACTTTTGAGCGCCTGAGCAAATTGTCTTTCAGGCTTTTGACTTTGGGCATGGTGTTGAGATGAAATTGCGCGTAGAGTCAGATTAGCATAATTTATAAATGTATACAATCTTCCCATGGCAACCGCCCGCATGAATCCCCTGCATCTGGCGGACCCGGCGCTGCCCGCTTCACCGCAAACCTTCCTCAAACTGCAACCGCGCACGCTGGTGCACCAGGTCATCGACGCGCTGGTGGCAGGCGCGTCGGAAGGCCTGATCCTGCCGGGCGACCGCATCATCGAATCCGACCTGGCCGAGCAACTCGGCGTGAGCCGGGTGCCGGTGCGCGAGGCGCTGCGGGTGTTGGAGAGCCAGGGCATCGTCATCAACGAGCCCTACAAAGGCATCCGGCTCACGCCGGTCACGCCCGAGCGCATCGACCAGCTTATCGAAGTGCGGGTGGCGCTGGAGACCACCGCTGCCACCCGCGCGATCCGGCTCAAGCTCAACGACGGCCCGCACCTGCAGGAACTTGAATCCATCGTGCACGAGATGGAGACCATGGCCGAACGCAACGAGGTGTTCGGCTTCGCTACCGCCGACACCACCTTCCACCGCACCTTGTGCAGCTATGCTGGCAACGCCGTGCTCAGCGACATGTGGGAAATGCTGGCGCGCCAGATGACCATCATCTTCGGCCTGTCCGCGCTGGGCAAGCCGATGACCGAGATCGTCGAGGAACACCGGGAACTGATCCGCGTGTTCCGCTCCGGCAAGGTGGCCGACATGGCGCGCGCCATCAGCGACCACATCGACGTGGAGATCCACAAGGTCGACCTGGAAAAGATCATCGCCGAGCGCCGCGCCGAGGCGCAGCGCACTGCACCCCCCCTCTGAGTCGGAGTACGCCATGCCATCACCCCAGCTACCCGCCGCACGCATGCCGGCCATCAAGATCCGCGCCATCACCAGCGTCGCGCTGACCGGCGAGAGCCCCAAGGGTGGCTGGTCGGCCGAGATCAAGCCGGAGGATTCCATCCATGCGGTGGTGGCGGTGCACACCGACGCCGGCATCACCGGTTACGGCAGCGTGTTCACCGATGGCCGGCTGGTACAGGCCGCGCTCAAGGTGCTCGAGCCGCTGTTCCTTGGCGAAAACGCCCTGGAGCCCGAGCGGGTAAGCGAAAAGCTGCACCAGAACAGCTTCTGGATGGGCCGCGGCGGCAGCCTGACCCACGCCATCAGCGGCATCGACATTGCGCTCTGGGACATCCTGGGCAAGGCCACCGGGCTGCCGGTCGGCCGGCTGCTGGGCGGCAGCTACCGCCAGCGGGTACAGCCCTACTGCTCGCTGCTGATGGAGCAGCCCAGGGAAATGTTCGACGTCATCACCACCTACCGCAAGCTGGGTTTCACTGCGTTCAAGATCGGCTGGGGCCCGTTCGGCCGTGCGATGGACCACAAGCTCGATGCCGCCATCGTGCGCGCGGCGCGCGAAGCTGCCGGGCCAGACGCGAAACTGCTGGTCGATGCCGGCGCCAGCGACGCCTACTGGCCACACGGCCTGAAGTGGGCGCTGCGCACCGCGAACATGCTGGCCGAATACGAAGTCGGCTGGTTCGAAGAGGCGCTGCGCCCCGACGCGATCGACGACTTCTGCGAACTGCGCCGCGCCAGCCCGGTCAAGATCGCTGGCGGCGAGGTGCTGACCCGGCGCCAGACCTTCCTGCCCTGGCTGGTGCGCGGTGCGTTCGACATCGTGCAGCCCGACGTGACCAAGGTCGGCGGCATCAGCGAGCAACGCCGCATCGCCTGGACGGCACACGACTTCGGCATCCAGTACATCGGCCACGGCTGGAACACCGCGCTGGGCCTGGCAGCCGATCTTCAATTGGCCAGCGCGATTCCCGACTCCGACCTGGTCGAATACATCGGCGGCAGCCCGTACGTGGACGGCATCCTGAAACAGCCGTTCGCGCTCGATGGCGAAGGTTTCCTGACCATACCCGATGCGCCCGGCCTGGGCGTCGAACTCGACCCGGACAAGGTTGCGCGGTATTGCGACAACGCCGCGCCGCTGTTCGACCGCTGAAGCCCAGCGCAGGACGCACCTCGTGACCGATTCCGCCGGCCCGCGCCTCCGCGACAGCACCGCCGCACCGCAGCCGGGCGCGCACATCGAGCCCCGCCAGGCCCGCTTCGATTTCCACGGCCGAGTCGCCCTGGTCACCGGTGCTGCCAGCGGCATCGGCCGCGCCACCGCCGCGCTG
>CAZADK010000554.1:0-3308 GCA_964483855.1 uncultured Rhodoferax sp. | reverse complement strand
TCACATGGCAGTCCTGGTTGCCACGGGTCTCGAATACTGCGGCCTGCCCCATCTTGGTCATGCCCATGAAGGCATGCCTGGCCGCGGCTGCCAGGATGGCGTCACTGGCCACCTTGACACCGCCATCGGTGCCGTTCTTGAACCCTACCGGGCAACTCAAGCCGGACGCCAGCTGGCGATGGCTCTGACTTTCGGTGGTACGCGCACCGATGGCGCCCCAGCTGACGAGATCGGAGATGAATTGCGGGCTCAGCAGATCGAGGAATTCGGTGCCCAGCGGCAAGCCCAGCGCAAGCAGTTCGAGCATCAGGCGGCGCCCCATCTGCAAACCTTCGTTGATCGCGAACGTGCCGTCCAGGTGCGGGTCGTTGATGTAGCCTTTCCAGCCCACGGTGGTGCGCGGTTTCTCGAAATACACCCGCATCACGACCAGCAGGTCGCCCGCCAGCGCGTCGGCCTGCTGCTTGAGCGCTTGTCCGTACTCCAGCGCCTGGTCGTGGTCGTGGATTGAACAGGGGCCGACCACCACCACCAGCCGGTCATCCTGGCCGTGCAGTACGCGCGATATTGCCAGCCGGCTCTGTTCGACCAGGGCCAATGCCTGCTCCGATACCGGCAACCACTCCTGCAACAGCGCGGGGGTGATCAGCGGGCGCACCGCCCGGATGCGGGTATCGTCGATGCGCGTCGAGTCCTGGGTCGATGGGGCGGGCGCAGGAGTCTGGACGGTGGCAGCAACAATGGTCATTTGCGGATTGTCCCCTTTTTGGGCTTTGCGTCCAGCCCAGCCCAGGGGTTGCGGCATGCGCTCTAATCAGGCACTGCCCGCGATTTCCGAGCCTCGCTTCCTTGAACCGCAACTCCCTTTACAACGACCACGGCGTCACCGCTCCGGCCCTGGCCCGCCTGCTGCATGCCGCGCCGGCCCAGGCGCCGGTGACGATGGCCCTGCTGGCGGCCAATGTGCTGGTCTTCCTGGCCATGCTGATGAACGGCGCGAGCCTGTGGCACGGCAGCACGGCAGTTCCACTGCAATGGGGCGCCAATTTCGGACCGGCCACCCAGGACGGCCAATGGTGGCGACTGGGCAGCGCCCTGTTCCTGCATTTCGGCGTCATTCACTTGACGCTGAACATGTGGGCGTTGTGGGACGTGGGCCGGCTGATTGAACAGCTATTCGGCCGCTGGCGTTTCATCACGCTGTACCTGGGCAGCGGCATCATCGGCAATCTGCTGTCGCTGGCGCTGCAGGGCAACCAGGCGGTCTCGGGCGGGGCGTCGGGTGCCATCTTCAGCCTGTACGGCGCGCTGGTGGTGTTCCTGTTGCGCGAACGCCGCCAGGTCGACCCGGGCGAGTTCCGCTGGTTGTTCGGTGCCTCCAGTGCGTTCATCGTGCTGGCCCTGGTGATGGGTTTTCTGGTGCCCGGCATCGACAACGCCGCCCACCTGGGTGGCCTGGTCGCGGGTGCCCTGCTGAGTCTGGTGCTGGCACGCCGCTGGACGCGCACCAGCCCGCACCCGCACACCACGCGCACCAGCGCCGGCGCGGTGCTGGTCGCGGCAACCGCGGGTCTGATCATGCTCATCCCGGCGCCCAGCTACCGGCTCGGCGAAGAACTGCTCGCGCGCCAGGCGATCTCCCTGTTCCTGCAGCAGGACCAGCGCATCAGCCAGCAGTGGGAATTCATCCTCGGCCAAGGACAGAAGGAGCAACTGAGTTTCGACCAGCTGGCCGGGCGCATCGACGACAAGGTGACCACGCCGTACCAGCAGAGTTTCGAACAACTCTCGACCCTGCACCTGGACGCAGCCGCACCGTCGGCCCAGGCGCTGGAAGTGCTGCGCGCCTACGCGGCGCTGCGCAGCGATGCGTCACAAGCGTTGTCGGACGGGTTGCGGGACCGGGATGCGAACAAGATCCGCAAAGCCTTGGAGAGCGCAAGGCAGGCGCCGGCGTTGGCCAAGGGGGTGGCATCGGGAGCGTCCGCGGCTTCAGCCCCGCCGGGTCCGGCGCAGGGTGAGACGAAAACCACGCGCTGACCTTACACGTCGATATTTCCCGCCCTGAGCGCATTCGTCTCGATGAACTCCCGCCGCGGCTCGACCTCGTCGCCCATCAGCATGGTGAACACCCGGTCCGCTTCGATCGCGTCGTCGATCTGCACGCGCAGAAGGCGCCGCACGGTCGGGTCCATCGTGGTTTCCCACAACTGCATCGGGTTCATTTCACCCAGGCCCTTGTAACGCTGACGCGAGGTGGAACCTTCGGCCTGTGTGATCAACCATGCCATGGCTTCGCGGAAGTCGTTGACCGCGGCTTCCTTCTGGCGTTCGCCTTCACCACGCGTGACCTTGGCGCCTTCGCCGAGCAATCCGCGGAAGGTATTGGCGGCTTCAGCCAAAGCCGCATAGTCGGCGCCGTGGACAAAGTCCTGCGTCAACACGCTGCTCTTGACGTTGCCGTGGTGGCGGCGGCTGATGCGCAAGATGGGCTTGTCCGTGCGCACATCGAATTCGCCGGCCACTTCGGCATCGGGCAGGTGGTCCTGCAAGGACTTGGCAGACAACTCGGCGTCGGGCACGGTGTCAAGATTGAGTACCACACCATCGGCCACTGCTCGCAGGGCTTCGGCATCCATGAAGTTCTTCAGGCGTGCAATCACCGCCTGCGCCACCTGGTGCTTGCGCGCCAGCGTGGCCAGCGTATCGCCGGTGATCTCGGTACTGTTTTCGCCACCGGTGAACACCGACGCGCTGACCAGCGCGATACGGGTCAGGTAGCTGTCGAGCGCACCGGCATCCTTGAGATACAACTCCTCCTTGCCCGATTTGACCTTGTACAGCGGCGGCTGCGCGATGTAAATATGCCCGCGCTCGACCAGCTCGGGCATCTGGCGATAGAAAAACGTCAGCAGCAAGGTGCGGATGTGCGCGCCATCGACGTCCGCGTCGGTCATGATGATGATGCGGTGGTAACGCAGCTTGGCCACATCGAAATCGTCGTTGCCCGTGCTGCCACCGGCCTTGCCGATACCGGTGCCCAGCGCAGTGATCAGGGTCAGGATTTCATTGCTGGTCAGCAGTTTTTCGTAGCGTGCCTTTTCGACATTCAGGATCTTGCCACGTAGCGGCAAGATTGCCTGGAACTTGCGGTCGCGACCCTGCTTGGCGGAACCGCCAGCGGAGTCACCCTCGACGATGTAGATCTCGCACAGGGCCGGGTCCTTTTCCTGGCAGTCGGCCAGCTTTCCGGGCAGGCCCATGCCGTCGAGTACACCCTTTCGGCGGGTCAGGTCGCGTGCCTTGCG
>CAZADK010000553.1:0-3320 GCA_964483855.1 uncultured Rhodoferax sp. | reverse complement strand
CATGCGCAGCGCGGGTGTCGCCACGGTCAACGTGCCAGCGTCGCCGGTTGCATCCCTGGAGGTGGCGGTAAAGATGCCACTGAGCCGACCCGTGATGTCTACGCGTTCGCTGGCGTTGACGGCCAGGTTGCCAGCGGAACCGAAACCTCCGGTGGAACTGCTGATGCGCGCGCCGTCCTGCAGGTCGAGCGTGCGGGTGGTGATGGTCATGTCGCCCGCCGGACCTCCCTTGGTTTCCGTGGACAGGCTCAGCGTGACCAAACCAGCCTGGGTCATCGGATCGATCGTGCCGACAGCCAGCACGCTGTCGGCGGTGATGGTCAACGTGCCACCGGTGCCCAGCCCTTCGTTCAGTGTGCCCACCAAACCCCCGTTGCGTACGGTCAGGCTGCCTGTCGTCGTGATCGACAAGGAGGGTCCCGCTGCAGTTTCGTAGTTGTCGGCGCGAATGCTGGTGTCAACACCTGACGTTCCGTTGATTTCGATCGCACCCGCGCGAATACGGATATCACCGGAGCCTCCAGGGCCGAAACTCTCGCTGGTTATGCGGGAGCCGTCGCTGATGGTCAGTGTGCCGCCGACGTCAAGGCGGATACCCGCACCCTTGCCCAGGCCACCGCGTACATCAGACGATTTGTCGCCAGAGCCCGTCTGGATCAAGCCAATGAAGCCCGATACCGGATCGGGCGCGGCGCGCAGGTCGCCGCGCACGGCGATGTCGATGACACCGTGGCTGTCGGTGTCACCAAATGTCTGTGCCAGCAGGCCGCCCGGCGAGAGCGTCAGCGAGCCGGCGCGGATGATGATGGAACCGCTAGAGCCGTCGCCGTCAAAATAGGGGTCTCCCACCGAGACATAGCTGCCACCGGACAGGTGAATATGTCCCAGTGTGGCGAAGTCATGGAGATCGATGACCCCATCAGCCCCGAGCACGGCATCACCGGCAGACGCCACACTCGCCAGGCTGACCGTGGCGCCCGGCGCAAAGACTTCGGTGGGAAATTCTCCGGCGCCCCGCAGGATGATGTCACCCCCGACCAGCGCGAAAATCTTGCCAGGAGGCACCGGATACACCAGATAGGGGCCATCCAACAGGATCGGTGCCGGGCTGGCAGACAAGAAACCGAAGGCCACCGGATCAGCCGCCGTCAACACGCTGTTCTTGGCGGGGTCGGCAAAAAAGACACCGCCATCACCCAGTTTGACCGAGTCCGCGGTCGACAGGTAGACCGAGCCGCTGGCGTTGATGGATCCGCCGGGCCCGATGATGATGCCGTTCGGATTGATGAAAAAGAAGTTGGCACCGGGGATGGCCACGCTCAACTGTCCGTCAATGATGCTGTTGGTGCCGCCGGTGACCCGTGAGATGACGTTGCGCAGGCTGTCCGGGCCGGTGAACACCGCGCTTTCACCGTTGGCCCCCAGTACATTGAAGACGGTGAAACTGTGGAACAGGTTGGTGCCGCGGGTCACGCCGCGCGAGGCTTCGATGACCATCTCGCCGTTCGCCAGTGTGTCTGCGGAACCGTTGAAAACGACTTCTCCGTGTAACCCGCTGGCAGCAGCGAGCAGCATCATCGAAAGACTGCCTAGACGGCAATACTTCCTTGCAAGTAATCCAAAAGTCATCTGGGTTTCCTTTGCCTGGGCCCTGAGGCGACAAGGGTAACAAGAAAACCTTGTGACGAATGTCGTTTATGCGATCGCCCGAATTGAAGTTGGCACCCGGGATCGCCACGCTGAGCGGCGCATCGATTAGGCTGGCCTTGCTTTTCTCGCGCACAGCCAAGATTCCATGACGCATTCCTTCGAATTACCCGAGGGCTACAGGGTACCAAGAAAAGCCGTTGTCAAGGACACAACGCACGAAACAGGGGGCGGGAGACCAGCCAAAAAAACAACGCCCCGGAGCCGGAGCCACGGGGCGACGTGACGAACTGGAGTTCGACGCTCAGCGCCGGCGCCGGCGCGCTAGCGCGAGGCCCGCGAGTCCGAGGCCTACCAGGGCAAGACTGCCGGGTTCGGGAACGGAATTGGCTGAAAAAGTGACATTTCCGCAGGGAATTGGCTGGTCATTGGCGGCGAAGCATGCGGCGTTTACCCGGTTGAGCGGCCGATCGGCAAGATCTACGAGGCAAAACCCATCATCGTCGCGGAGGGTACAAAAAGACGTCAGGGTTCCGTCATCTAGAAAAGAACTTTCACCATCCAGAAGAAAAGGGCCGAGGTGCTTCAAATTCTGCAGTAACTCGATGGCGAATGATTCGCAAATCAATGTAGTGTCTGTGCAGCTTACAGTCATGAAATCGTCAGTTGGGTCTGAATAGAACCAAAATCTGTCGCCAACTTGCGGAGTGTCTTCGGCTGGCACGCCCGTGAAAACGCCGTCACCTAAATAATCAAGGAAACCCACAATGCCATTCACATTGGAGGGGCGGACTAAAAGGTTATTCCCATCGTCAGTTGTGCTCCCAGACAGGGAAAAAAACCAGTCGCCTGCATTGCCAGACGCAGAATATCCGACACCAGTGTATGTGCCGCTGTAGGTGGCCGCGAAAGTGGCCGAGTTAGAAAAGGAATCGTAAAAAAGACTCCCCGTCGTTGCCGTCTTGAGAGATAAATCCAGGTCAAGCGGGCGGTAAGTTCCCGTGACCGTGGTGGTAGCTTTGCGAGCGGTTGTGGGATACGCCTGCGCACTATCGACCAATATGGCGCTGATCAGCAATGAGGCAAACGCCGCAAAAATTGCCCTGGTAAACATATCGCTGGCTCCTAAAAAATGGGTTTGCGCAACCTTGCAGTCACAAAAATTACAACTGAGCAGTCTGAAAGCAAATTCCGAGCCTTTGTGAAAAAAGTCCGGAAATTCAATGCTTGACGTGGTGTCCCAGACCCAGTCCTGCAAGCAGTTGTAAATTTTTCCGTCACTGCGCCGGCCTTTCAGTTCGCGGGCAGCGTGCTACGCTTCGGTCGCCAAACCGAGCAGCGACTTGCCCAAAATCCCTCTTTCCCTGCCCCTCCTGGGAGACTGGCTGCGCCATCCCGCGAGCATCGGCGTCGGCATCGCCCTGGCGGCCTTTCTGGCGGTCGCGGGCCTGCGCCTGATCGGCGCCTTGCAGGCCATGGAACTGGCCGTCTACGACCTCACCATCAACGCGCGGTCGGACGACACCTGGCGCGAGAACCGGGTCGCGGTGGTGCTGATCGACGACGAGGACATCCGGCGTGTTGCGCAATGGCCGCTGAGCGACGACACGCTGGCGCAGGTGGTGGAAAACCTGGCGGCATCCGGCGCGCGCACGGTCGGGTTCGACCTGTAC
>CAZADK010000552.1:0-3338 GCA_964483855.1 uncultured Rhodoferax sp. | reverse complement strand
GGCGGACCTGGTGCTCATCAACAAGGCAGACCTCGACCCGGACGCGGCCAGCCGAGCCCGCGCCCAGATTACCTCCTCTTTGCGCCTGCTGGGGCAGCACGGCGATCCGCAGCGGGCCGCACACGACAAGTCCACCTGGCAGCCGCAGGTGTTGCAGCTCAGCGCCCTGTCCGGGCAGGGCATGGACGGGCTGTGGTCCGCCACGCAGGAGTTCCGTACGCTGCGCCGCGCCAGTGGTGCCTGGGAGTCGCGCCGACACCAGCAGGCCCTGGCCTGGATGTGGGAACGGATCGAAGCGGGCCTGCGGCAGGCGTTTCGCGCCGATGCGCAGGTGCGGTCGCGCCTGCCGGTGTTGTCGAAGGACGTCGCCAGCGGCACGGTTGTCGCATCCGTGGCGGCGCGCGAATTGTTGAGCCTGTTCCGGCCTGGTGTCGGGACGCCGCCGCAAGCGCCGCTGCGGCGCAAGGGCCGGTCGTCGTGATCTCGTTGACCTCGATCAGCCGTATCGAGGCCTCGACCGTCTGGCGGCGCGAGCGAGTCGAGGTCATCGACCTGCCCGAGGGTCGGATGCTGGTCAAGGGTCAGCGACCCTTGCGCGGCCCCGTGGCGCATCGCGTATTGAACCTATTTGCCTGGCTGGCCGGCGCGCCTTATCTGAAGGCGGTTCCGGTACATGGCGGCGCGCGGTCACAGGCGATCGAGATCGGGCGGCTGGCGGCGTTGCGCGCAGCGGGCATTGCGGTGCCGCAGGTGCACCATGTGGCGACAGATTATTTCGTCATGTCCCATATCGGATCCAACGACCTGGCGCGGGCCTTGCGTGAACAGGGTTCGCAGGCGTATGGTCCGTGGATGGCCGCGATGGAACATCTTTTGCTTGTCCACGCGCGGGGCCAGTACCTGAGCCAGTGTTTCGCGCGCAACATCATGGTTTCCGATCATTTCGAAGGCTTGATCGACTTCGAGGACGACCCGCTCGAAGTGATGACGCTGGCGCAGGCCCAGGCGCGCGACTGGCTGCTCTACCTGCAATCGACGCTGGTCAACCTGGCGCTGGAGCCGGACCGTCTCGATGCCACCCTGCATGCGGTGCTGTCACGCGAATCCGAGCCGGTGCGCGGCGTACTGCGCGATGCGGCGCGCCGCCTTTCCTGGTTGCGCCACCTGCCCACCAACCGCAGGATCTGGGGCAAGGATTTTGTCAGCCTGCAGCCGGTTGGTGCCGCGATGTTCCGGCACCACCTGCCAAACCAAGAATCCCCCTTAACGGAGAAAAACGATGCATGAAATTCTGGAACAACTCGAGACCATGCGGGAGCGGGCGCGCAAGGGTGGCGGCGACAAGCGCATCGAGGCGCAACATGCCAAGGGCAAGCTGACGGCGCGCGAACGCCTCGATCTGCTGCTCGACGAGGGTACGTTCGAGGAATGGGACATGTTCGTCGAGCATCGCTGCGTCGACTTCGGCATGCAGGACCAGAAGATTCCCGGCGACGGCGTCGTGACCGGTTACGGCATGATCAATGGGCGCCTGGTGTTCGTGTTCAGCCAGGACTTCACCGTGTTCGGCGGCGCCTTGTCCGAAGCCCATGCCGAGAAGATCTGCAAGGTGATGGATCTGGCCATGAAGGTGGGTGCTCCGGTGATCGGCCTGAACGACTCCGGCGGCGCGCGGATCCAGGAAGGCGTGGCCTCGCTCGGCGGGTATGCCGACGTGTTCCAGCGCAATGTGATGGCCAGCGGTGTCGTGCCGCAGATCAGCATGATCATGGGGCCGTGCGCCGGCGGGGCGGTGTATTCGCCGGCGATGACCGACTTCATCTTCATGGTCAAGGACAGCTCCTACATGTTCGTGACCGGGCCGGAGGTGGTCAAGACCGTGACCCATGAGGAGGTCACGGCCGAGGAATTGGGCGGCGCCATCAGCCACACCACCCGCAGCGGCGTCGCCGACCTGGCGTTCGAGAACGACGTGCAGGCGCTCTTGATGTTGCGCCGGCTGTACAACTACCTGCCGCTGAACAACCGCGAGAAGGCGCCGGTACGCGACAGCGGCGACCCGACCGACCGGATGGACACCAGCCTGGATACGCTGATTCCCGACAACCCGAACAAGCCCTACGACATGAAGGAGCTGATTCTCAAGTCGGTGGACGACGGCGACTTCTTCGAACTGCAGCCCGACTATGCGCGCAACATCCTGATCGGTTTTGCCCGGATGGGCGGCCAGACGGTTGGCATCGTTGCCAACCAGCCGCTGGTGCTGGCCGGCTGTCTGGACATCAAGTCGTCGATCAAGGCGGCGCGTTTCGTGCGTTTCTGCGATGCGTTCAACATCCCGGTCGTGACCTTCGTCGATGTGCCCGGCTTCATGCCCGGCACCAGCCAGGAGTTCGGCGGCATCATCAAGCATGGCGCCAAGCTGCTGTATGCGTATGCCGAATGCACCGTGCCCAAGATCACCGTCATCACCCGCAAGGCCTATGGCGGGGCTTATGACGTGATGAGCTCCAAGCACCTGCGCGGCGACGTCAATTTCGCCTGGCCCCATGCCGAGATCGCAGTGATGGGCGCCAAGGGCGCGGTCGAGATCATCTTCCGCCAGGACAAGGGAGACGCCGCGAAACTGGCGGCCAAGGAAGCCGAATACAAGGCCCGGTTCGCCAACCCTTTTGTCGCCGGCGCGCGCGGCTTCATCGACGATGTGATCCTGCCGCACGAGACCCGCAAACGCATCTGCCGCAGCCTGGTCATGCTGCGCGACAAGAAGATCGAGAACCCGTGGCGCAAACACGGCAACATTCCACTGTGAGTCGGAGACACCATGTTTGAAAAGATTCTGATTGCCAACCGTGGCGACCAGCCGCGCAGCGGCGCAGCGGCGCAGCCACATTGCATGGTGCGCGCAGCGCACGCAGGCGGTTTCGCCCGTGTACGGGGAGCTTGCGATGTTTGAAAAGATTCTGATTGCCAACCGTGGCGAAATCGCCTGCCGGGTGATCAAGACCGCGCGCAAGATGGGCATCAAGACGGTGGCCGTTTTCTCGGATGCCGACCGCGACGCCCGTCACGTGGCGCTGGCCGACGAGTCGGTGCACATCGGCGCCGCGCCCAGCCGCGAGAGTTACCTGCTGGCCGACCGGATCATTGCCGCCTGCAAGCAGACCGGCGCGCAGGCGGTGCATCCGGGCTACGGATTCCTCAGCGAGAACGCCGACTTCGCGAAGCGGGTGGAGGAGGAGGGCATCGTCTTCATCGGCCCCAAGCACTACTCCATCTCCGCGATGGGCGACAAGATCGAGTCCAAGCGGTTGGCGGGGAAGGCCGGCGTGAACTGC
>CAZADK010000551.1:0-3349 GCA_964483855.1 uncultured Rhodoferax sp. | reverse complement strand
GGCTTGGGCGGCAGCAGTGGGCGTTCTACAAGAAGCACTTGTAGGTCGGCTGGCACCTCTACTGAGCGAGTAAATGGTGGCTCTCAGGAAAAAGTGCTTCCTCGGCGATTTCACTGCTGGTAAAATTCAGAGTGGTCTGAAAGCGCGCTCGCAACGCCTTTTCTTGGGTTCGGTTCAGCGAGGAGCAGTGCCAGATGGATGTGGGAAACGCTATACGGTTGTGTCGGAAACGGCGAGGAGTGTCTCAGACTGAGGTCGCGACGCGCGCTGACTGTTCGGTGTCGTACCTGTCGATGCTGGAGAACAACAAGCGTGACCCGACATTGTCGATGATCACGAAGATCGCCGAGGCGCTTCATGTGCCAGTCGGAGTGCTCTTTGTGATGGCTTCGGAAGAGAAGGAACTGGGAAATATCGATAGTCGCCTGGCCGGAAAACTGCAGCGTGCGGTCATGGCTTCGCTCTCCGCGGTGAAAGATGCGGCGGCGGTCCATGGCTGAAAGGTTTATCGGCCATCGATATCGCAAGAGTGGAGACTAGATATGGCTAGCGCGGATCAACTTAAGGCATTGGTCAAGTCCCACATCAGTCGGGACGACAACCAGTTCTACTCCGTCGCCATGCAGGTCGCTGCGCATGAAGCGAAGGCCGGACACGGCAAGCTCGCCGAAGAGTTGCGCGACATGATCGATGCTGCCAAGGCTCGCAGCATCACCAGCGAGCCGGGCAAGCTTGTCCCGTTGGCGCGGCCGCGTGGCGAATTGGCCAACCTGCTGGATGTCAGCTATCCCAAGAATCGCCTGGCCGACATGGTGCTGGATCCGGTGGTCCTTGAGCAATTGCAGCGAATCATGAAGGAGCAGCGCCTGCATGCGCGTATCCGCGAGCACGGACTTTCTCCGCGACGGAAGATTCTGCTCGTGGGCCCGCCGGGAACCGGCAAGACAATGACAGCCGCCGTATTGGCTGGTGAGCTCGGGGTTCCGCTTTTCCTGGTGCGCTTGGATGCATTGATTACCAAGTTCATGGGCGAGACAGCAGTGAAGCTGCGACAAGTCTTCGATGCCGTGTCGGATGTGCGCGGGGTCTATTTCTTCGACGAGTTCGACGCCATAGGATCACAGCGTGGATTGGCCAACGACGTCGGTGAGATTCGACGCGTGCTCAATAGCTTCCTGCAGATGATCGAGCGCGACCAGTCGACGAGCCTGATCCTGGCGGCCACAAATCACCCGGAGATCCTGGACTACGCGTTGTTCCGTCGTTTCGACGATGTCATCGAGTACCACCTGCCGACGCCAGAGCAGGCCATGGCGCTCATCCGGTCTCGTCTCGGCACCTACGCGCCAAAGGCATTGCCGGCCAAGGCGTTGGCGGCGAAGACCGTAGGTCTGAGCTTCGCGGAGATTCGCCGCGGTGTAGACGAGTCCATCAAGGAAGTCGTCATGCGTGAAGGAGAACGAGTGGATGCGGAGGCACTCGGCCGGGCGCTCCTGGAGCGTCGCAGGTTAAGTGAGAAGCTGGAAAAGCATAACAAGCCAGTGAACCATGCCGGATCCAGCAGCCGATAGGCGCGCGCACCTTCTGCTTCACGGCACGTCGCAACCGCACGCCTTCACTGCGCACAGTCCGGGCGGCGGAAAGAAGAAGCTACCTGAGCGCGATCGCCAGGCGCACGGGCAGGCCCTTCGGGGGCAGTTGCAAGAGCTGAAGACTGCAGCGGAAACCGCGGCCGCGTCTCAGCGTGAGCTTGCGCTCGAGAGCGGACTCGGCCTGCAGATTGAGTTCGTCGGTCAACCCGATGTGGAACTGGCTTTCCAGAGCCTCGCTGACGATCGGAAGAAGATCGAACTGCTGAGCGTGCGGCGAGAGGGTGATGTCACCTACGCCAATGTTTTCGTACCGGATGGAGGGCTCGATCATTTCGAGCGCTATGTCGCCGACTACCTGGAAGAAAAGAAGGGCAAGAATGGGCAGGCGCTGGATCACAAGGCCCTGCTGAACACGATTGCCTCGATCCGCGTCGCCGAACTTCATGCGCTCTGGACCGACGATCTAGAGCTATTGCCGGCAGATCGAGATGAGGTGTTTTGGTGGGAGGTCTGGTTGCCCGTACGCGCAGCCCGGCAGGCGGCGGTCTCCGATTTCAGAAAGCTCGCCCAACTGTCGGGCTGTGCCGTCAGCGAGCACCAGGCTGAGTTTCCCGAGCGGACCGTGCTGCTGATGTACGCGTCGCAGGGCCAGTTCACGCAGTCCGTGATGCTGCTGAACTGTGTTGCCGAACTGCGCCGCGCGAAGGACACCGCCGATTTCTTCGATGCCACGGGCGTCGAGGAGCAGGGGCTGTGGATGAACGACATGCTGGCGCAAGCTCAGTTTGCTTCGGCGGGAACGGACGCCCCGCATGTCTGCTTCCTCGATACGGGCGTCAATCGAGGTCATCCCTTGCTGTCACCCGTCTTGGCTGAGCCGGACCTGCACTCGGTGAAGCCGGCCTGGGGAGTCGACGACACAGCGAACCATGGCACCGGCTTGGCGGGTTTGGCCGCCTATGGAGATCTGACGCACGTCTTGGGCGGGACCGATGTGGTCACGGTCACGCACCGGCTCGAATCGGTCAAGTTGACGCCGGAAGAGGGGTCGAACGAAGGCGACAGCAAACACCACGCCTACCTGTTCGCCGAGGCGGTCAGCCGACCCGAGATCACTGCGGCCGATCGGCGACGGGTGTTCGCATCCGCAGTCACCGCGTCTGACTACCGCGACCGTGGTCGACCTTCGTCGTGGTCTTCGATGGTCGATCGAATGGCAGCTGACGTCGAAAACGTCGGTCAATATCCCCGGCTTTTCGTACTTGCCGCTGGCAACACGAGGGATCACGGCGCTTGGATGACGTATCCAGATAGCCTCTCGACCAATCTGGTGCACGACCCGGGGCAGGCATGGAACGCGATCACCGTGGGTGCCTGCACGAACAAGGTCGACACTGAACACCCTTCGCTGGTGGCGATTGCTCCTGATGGTGGCTTGAGCCCCTACACCACCACGTCCATGACCTGGGACCCCTCGTGGCCGCTCAAGCCAGACGTCGTGTTCGAAGGCGGCAACGTCGCCAAGGACCAACAAGGGGCCACGGGGATGTCGAGCCTGAACCTGCTCACGACAAATCACCAACCGAACGAGAGACTCTTCACCACGACCAACGCCACCAACGCCACCAGCGCCGCCTCGGCGCTCTGTGCACGCATGGCTGCACAGATCATGGCGGCCTATCCGCAGCTGCGCGCGGAGACCATCCGCGCGCTGATCGTTCACTCGGCCGAGTGGACGCCCGCCATGCGCCAGATGT
>CAZADK010000550.1:0-3386 GCA_964483855.1 uncultured Rhodoferax sp. | reverse complement strand
CTTCCGCGAGACCTCTTGTTGACGGCTGGATGGCTTTTGAACCTGCTCGTCGCGGAGTACCTCATAGCCAACCGCGACGGCGTGACTCGAAGTGTGCCGAGGTAGCAGCCACCACGAGCCCTGAAAGTTGCACTGGCCTACAGGGCCCAGCGGCACCGAACTCGTGGCGCAATGCCAAAATCATTCGTCCCGAGCGGGAAAGGTACAACCGGTTGACGTCGCCTACCCGCTCAGCGACGCAGAGTTTCTGCGTCGGACCGAGGCTTCATTCATGTTCCGGTGCTGTGACCGCTTCTCGCAATTGATTGGCTTGCGACTGCAGCAACCAGGGCTACCAGGACAAATGCCATCGCGACAGTAAATGTTGTTCGCATTCCTGCGGCAATGACGGTAGGGTCAGCAGTAGCGAAGGCGACCGTTCCTGATGCCATGGCAAAGACGGCGCCCATGACCGATGCACCGGTAATCAGGCCAAGGTTGCGCGACAGATTGAGCATCCCTGAAATAAGTCCTCGTGTCTCAGGCGACACCTTCGCCATGACCGCCGTATTGTTGGCGGCCTGAAAGAGTGCGTAGCCGGAAGTGATACCCACGATGGGCACGACGTAGCCTGCAATGCCCAGTGATTCGGGCAGCATGGCCAAAGCGAGGCACCCGACCATCATGCCCACAAGTCCAATCGTGGTCGCGCGCGGCGCTCCAACGCGGTCCACGATGCGACCGGCCGGGACTCCGGTGAACGCGGCGGCGATGGGGCCTGCAGACATGACAGCGCCAACCAAGGCTGTATTCAGGTGAAGCGCAAACCCGAGGTAGAAGGGTCCCACCACCAGCGTGGCCATCATCACGGTCGATACCAGGGCGCTCATCGCCAGACTTGCACCGAGGACGGGGTCACGAAACATGGCCAGCCGAATCAGCGGCGACGCCGCCCGGCTTTCGGTCCGGATGAACATGCCGAGTCCGACGGCGGCAGCCAGCATCAACAAGGCGTTGAGTTGTCCGAAGTGGCCGCGCCCCATAGTCATGGCCAGTGAATACGCCGCCAAGGTCAACGCCAGAAGCAACATGCCCAGTTTGTCAAACTTGCCTTTCGCTACGGACGGGGTCATCCGGTCTTCGGGCAAGTAGCGCCGCACCAGCACCAGAGCCAGCACTCCCAGGGGAAGGTTGACCAGGAAAATGGACTGCCATCCATATTGGGCAATCAGAACACCTCCCAGGGATGGGCCAAGGGCGGTGCCAACGGCCGACATCGTGCCCATGAGTCCCATCGCACTTCCAGTCCGAGCTTTGGGGACGACTGCGCTCACCATGGCCATGGTCAGAGCCATCATGATGGCGGCGCCGACGCCCTGAAGTGCCCGGGCAGCGACCAGCAACTCCAGCCGTGGAGCCAGGCTGGCCAAAACGGACGCAACGTTAAAAATGGCGATTCCCAACATGAGAAGTCGCCGGCGACCAAACAGGTCGCCCATCCGACCCACACCCACTATCAGTGTGGTCGTGGCAAGCAGATAGGCAAGAACAACCCACTGCACTTGCTGAAAAGAGGCAGAGAACGCCTCGGCAAATGTCGGCAATGCGACGTTGGCGATGCTGGTGCCAAGCGAGGGCAGCAGCATCCCAAGTGCAAGGCTTGTCAACACCCCTTTCAGAGGAGTTTCTGCTGCAACGCCGCGAAGCGTCGACTGAGCTTGTTTGGTAGCTGTCATTTCCTATTCCACCTTTCATGCGGCTCCAAATCAGGAGTCAAGTGGAAGATAGGGCTTTCCAATCACTGGCGGAAGACGCACCAGTTGCACTTAATAAGTGCACGAAACGCCTACTTGAGTAAAAACGGAGCTGCGCTACGGAAAATGACTGCCGAGGGGCTGAAGCGTCGAAATGTGCAGGAATCGGGGCCACCCTGATGCCGGATAACTTGAAACCAAGATGTGCGCAAACTGGGTTCCGCGACTCGTTGCGGTTGACGGCAAGAGTCAGCCCTAGATAGGCCGGGTCAGGGGCTAACAGCGCTCTGTCAATTGACAATAGCTTGGACGCAGAGTCGGACATAGCCTTGGAGCAGGGGCAAATCCATATTGCCGCGAGAGCAGTAGTTTGCAAGAATGCCGCATAGCAAAACTTGCCATGGACACGCCTGCCGCCCACCGCCACCAAGGCGACTTCGTCGCCTGGACGGGCGGGTGCGCATTCATCGGTGGGGGAAAGGCCGCGGTGGCGCCGCACGCGCACTACGCGATTCAACTGGTGATGGGCGCGCCGCAAGGGCTGCGGGTGCAGTTTGGGCGCAATGGGCCATGGCAGGCTTGTGCGGCGGCCCTCATTCCGTCGCGGGCGGTTCACAGCATTGACGTGACCAACTGCCAGTGGGCCACCGTCATCTTCGTGGAACCGGAGACGCCCGAGGGCAAGGCCCTTGCCACCCGGCTGCGCGGCGAGCCTGAAATGCTCGACGTCGATGCCGTGGCCGTGCTTACCAAGCGCCTGCACCGCGCCTGGAACACGCAGCGGAGTTCGGACGCGGTTAAGGCCGTTTTTCTCGCGGTCGTGCGCGAGATTTCCCATACATCTGCGCGCGAGCCGTCGGACCCCCGCGTGCTCGCGGCCGTGGAGTTCATTCGGCAACGGGTCAGCCAGCCCGTGACGCTGGCCGAGGTGGCCGAGGCAGCCCATCTGTCGCCAAGCCGTTTCAGGCACCTGTTCGTCAAAGAAACTGGGATGCCACTGAGGCCCTACATACTGTGGCGGCGACTCCTGTACGTGTGGGTGCTCCTGACGAAAGGTGAGACGCTGTCGACAGCAGCCCACGCCGCTGGCTTCGCGGACTCGGCGCATCTGTCCCGAACATCGCGCGCAATGTTCGGGATGGCACCATCTTCTTTGCAGGTGAACGGTCCGCTCACTGTCAGCGCGCTTCGCACGCAGAGTCATCTCGGCTGAACGACAGGGCCAGTTAGGGTCGCAAGGAAGGCCGCCAGGTTCTGGACGTCAGTGTTCGACAGCCGGATGACCTGCCGGTCCGCATGCCTGTCGTCCGCACGTGCAAGCTCACTGTGACCGAGGACCGCTTTAGGCGAGGTCGCGTAATGCTGCACAACCTGCGTGAGGCTCGAGAACTGGCCAGCATGCATGTAGGGTGGTCTCGCAGCGACATTGCGCAGGCTTGGGGTGCGGAACGCGCCGAGATGCCTCGGGTCGTTGGTGGACAGGAACTGCAATTCTCCGCATTGCTCCGGTCGGGCATCACTGTAGCGACCCAGACAATTGAACGCGTCGCCCAGCAGTTTTGTCACACCGTCTGCTCGCCCGCGGTCCGGATTCGCGGGGTAGCCGCTTTCCGGCGGTCATGTCTGTCATTCCTCTGCGTGGCGCGCGCAACG
>CAZADK010000549.1:0-3391 GCA_964483855.1 uncultured Rhodoferax sp. | reverse complement strand
AGGGGGCCGTCAGTCCCTTCGGAACGGCCGGGCGGTACTGACATGGCAGCCACACTACTCAAGGTCACTGCCCTGAAGGTTTCCTACGGTGGGATCCAGGCCGTCAAGGGGGTCGATTTCGAGGTCCATGAAGGCGAACTCGTGACGCTGATCGGCTCCAATGGCGCCGGCAAGACAACCACGATGAAGGCCATCACCGGCACGCTGGGTATCAACGATGGCGATATCGAATACCTGGGCAAGAGTGTCAAGGGCCAGGGCCCCTGGGATCTGGTGCGCCAGGGCCTGGCCATGGTGCCAGAGGGCCGCGGCGTGTTCGCCCGCATGACCATCGTCGAGAACCTGCAGATGGGCGCCTACGTTCGTACTGACAATGCCGCGATCGCGCAGGACGTGGACAAGGTGTTCTCCATCTTCCCGCGTCTCAAGGAGCGCCGCGACCAGCTGGCCGGCACCATGTCGGGTGGCGAGCAGCAGATGCTGGCGATGGGCCGCGCCCTGATGAGCCGGCCCAAGGTGTTGCTGATGGACGAACCCTCGATGGGCTTGTCGCCGATCATGGTCGACAAGATCTTCGAGGTGGTGCGCGACGTCCATGCGCAGGGGGTGACCATCCTGCTGGTCGAGCAGAACGCGAGCCGGGCTCTTGGCGTGGCCGACCGCGCGTATGTGATGGATTCCGGGCTGATCACGATGAGCGGCGACGCCAAGGTCTTGCTCAAGGATCCCAAGGTGCGCGCAGCCTACCTCGGCGAGTAGGATCAGGAGCCTACGTGATGGCGCCGTCGGCGTTTGCGCCCGCCACATGGATAGTGCTGGCCGACCTGGCGCTGGCCTTGCACGTGTTGTTCGTCGTTTTTGTCGTCGTCGGCCTGATGCTGGTGTTGGCGGGCGGCTGGCGGCGCTGGGGCTGGGTGCGCAACCCGTGGTTTCGCGCCGCTCATCTGCTGGCCATTGTGTTCGTCGTCGCGCAGACCTGGCTGGATCAGGTGTGCCCGTTGACGACGCTGGAGATGGGGTTGCGCGCGCGCGGTGGAGAGCCGGTTTACTCTGGCAGCTTCATCGGCCACTGGTTGCAGACGCTGCTGTATTACCAGGCGCCCAACTGGGTGTTCGCCGTGATCTACAGCCTGTTTGCGCTGGCCGTTGTTGCGGCCTGGACCTGGGTCCGGCCCCGGCCATTCGGCCGTCGTCGTTCAGGGCCCCGATGAGGTCTCGCGGGCTCGTGGCGGCAGGTGAGCGTGGATCAGGTGCCCGGCGATCGACAAACCCAGCGGCGGCATCGGCGGCAAGGCATCGCCCGGCCCGAACCAGTCGGCCTGCGCGATCTCGGAGCGGTCGACCGCGATCTCCCCGCCCGCGTACTGGGCGCTGAAGGCCACCATCAACGAGTGCGGAAAGGGCCACGGCTGGCTGCCGAAATAGGTGATGTCGCGCACCCGCAGGCCGACCTCTTCGTACACCTCGCGGTGGATTGCCTCTTCGATCGACTCGCCCGCTTCCACGAAACCGGCCAGTGCGGTGAAGAAGCCGCTGGGCGAGTTCAGGTGGCGTGCCAGCAAGATGGCATCATCGCGCTGGATCAGCACCATCATGGCAGGCGAAATCCGGGGATACGCCTGATGCCCGCACTGCGGGCAACGCACGCAGCGCTCGCCGGCAACCGGCGAGGTGGCGCTACCGCAGGCGCCGCAGAAGCGATGGGTGCGCGCCCATTCGACGATCTGGAAGGCACGGCCGGTGATGGCCAGCAGCCCATCGTCGATGACGCCGAACAGGGAGCGCAATTTGCGCCATTGATGACCGGGCGCCGCTGCGGTGCCGCTCGCCAGCCAGGTGGCGCGGAAATACTGGTCTTCGAACATCCCGACCGGTTCATAACGGCCGGTCAGGGGCAAGGGATACGTTGCGATGTCCAGATGCAGTTGCAGGTCGGCGTCGCGCACCAGCACGGTGTCGCCGCAGAAAACGAGGTTGACCGGGGCCGGGTCGTCGCGCTCCAGTAGCAGGGGTATGAATCGATCGGGCGTACGCAACATGTCAGCGCCTTGCGGATGTGCCCAATGAAGTGTCAGCAGCCCCGTCGGTGCCGAGTCCCGTGGCACCGAAACGGCCCGCGCAGAGCCGCACCGGCCAAGAAGGCGTCATGGACTGTGGTGCAGGCGGGACCAGCGAACGGCGTGCGCGTGGGGACAGAATCATTGCGGCGGCAGCGTCAGACCATCCGGGTCTCGCCCATCATCACGTCCACTCCGGCGCTGGCGAAGTTGGCCAGGTCGGCCGCGGTCGCCTGGCCTTCGGGCGACGCCATTGCCACCGCAATCGCGGCCATCGAGTCGAACGCCAGCGTTGCGACCAGGTACACCGCATGTTTGCCGGCCATGCCCATCACGTCGCCATGCGTCACCTCGTAGCTGCGCAGGCCGGGAATCTTCTTGGCCAAAGGCACATGGGTGTCGTAGTAGTACTTGTCGAAGGCCATCGGATCGGCGGGTTGCTGGTAGATCGCGTACAGATGGGCCATGGCCACTCTCCCGATGGTGCCGGTAGACGATCTTCCGGCGTGCAGACCCACTATATCCGTGTGGCCGCTCGAGCGGGTCCGGTTATTTGGCCCAGGTGTCCTTGAGCCCGACCGACAGGTTGAACACCGGCTTGCCAGGTGTGTGGTCGACGCGGTCGGCGACGAAATAGCCGTGGCGTTCGAACTGGAACTTGTCGTCGGGCTGTGCGCTGGCCAGCGAAGGTTCCACGATGGCCTGTACCACCCGCAGGCTGCGCGGATTCAGGCTGGCCAGGAAGTCGCGGCCGCCGGCATCGGGTTGGGGGTCGGTGAACAGGCGGTCGTACAGCCGCACCTCGGCGGGCAGGCCGTCCAACACGCCGACCCAGGTGATGACGCCCTTGACCTTGATGTTGTCCGACCCCGGCGTACCGCTCTTGGTGTCTGCAATCAGCGTGGCGTGTACGGCGGTGGTGGCCCCATCGGGCCCTTTGCTGCTCCCGGTGCATTCGATGACATGCCCGTACTTGAGCCGCACCTTGTTGCCCGGGAACAGGCGGAAGAACCCTTTGGGCGGCTCCTCCCTGAAGTCGTCGCGTTCGATCCAGACTTCGTTGCCCATGGTGAAGTTGCGCCGCCCCATCTCGGGCTTGTGCGGATGGACCGGGGCGCTGCAGGCGTCGCGCTTGCCGGAGCCGTCGGCCTCGGTGCCGATGACGGCATCCCAGTTGCTGATCACCAGCTTGATCGGGTCGAGCACGACCATCGCGCGTGGCGCCATCTCCTCCAGCGATTCACGCAGGCATCCCTCGAGCGAACTGTAGTCGGTCCAGCCACCGGCCTTGCTGGTGCCGGCCCGTTCGGCCAGCATGCGGATGCTCTCGGGTG
>CAZADK010000548.1:0-3395 GCA_964483855.1 uncultured Rhodoferax sp. | reverse complement strand
TCGCAGACGCGTTGTTTTCGGTGGCCTTCAACGTGCTGGGCCTGTAGATGAACACCGCCACCGAGGCCGACGCCGTGATCGCCATGCAGCGGATCCATACGCGTTTCGGCAGCCACGCCGTGCACACCGACCTCGACCTCGAGGTACGGCGCGGAGAGATTCTGGCGATTGCCGGCGGCAGCGGCTCGGGCAAGTCGGTGCTGCTGCGCGAGATGATCCTGTTGCAGCGCCCGACGTCCGGCACGATCCGGCTGTTCGGCGAGGACATCGCCACGCTCACCGCGGCGCAGGCCCACGCCTTGCGCCTGCGCTGGGGCGTGATGTTCCAGCGTGGCGGCCTGTTCGGCGCATTGAGCGTGCGCGAAAACGTCGCTCTGCCGCTGCGCGAGCACAGCGCGCTCGCCACCGACATGATCGACAGCATCGCCGAGTGGAAGCTCAGGCTCACCGGTTTGCCGGCCGACGCAGGCCTGAAGCGGCCCGACGCGCTCAGCGGCGGCATGCTCAAGCGGGCCTCACTGGCGCGCGCCCTCGCGCTGGACCCCGAGTTGCTGTTTCTCGACGAGCCCACCTCGGGGTTGGACCCGGCGAGCGCGGCCGGCGTGAACGAACTGATCCTGAATACCCATGCACGTTATGAGTTGACGATCGTGATCGTCTCGCACGACCTCGACCTGCTGTGGCAGGTCAGCGACCGCGTGGCTGTGCTCGGCGAAGGCCGCGTGCTGGCCCACGGCACGATGGAGGAACTGTCGCGCCATGCGCATCCCGTGGTGCAGGCCTACTTCGTCGATTCCCGCCGGCGCGAGAAACGGACGCTGCATGAATGACAAGGTGAACTACGCGCTGGTCGGCGGCTTCGTGCTCGCCCTTGGCGCCGCCCTGGTGGCGGCGGTGCTGTGGCTGGCCGCAGGGACAGGCTCGCAAAAGCGCTTCGAGCGCTACCAGTCGATCATCGTCGAATCGGTGGCCGGACTGAACGTCGACGCACCGGTGAAGTATCTTGGCGTGAACGTCGGCAAGGTCAGCGAAATCGCCATCGATCCGGCCAATTCAAGCCAGGTACGCCTGCGTTTTCTGATCGAACACGGCACGCCGATCAAGCACGATACCGAGGCCGTGCTCAAGAGCCAGGGCCTGACCGGCATCGCCTATGTCGAGCTCAGCGGCGGCTCCGCCGATTCACCGCCACTGGTGCCACGCACGCAAGGCGAGATTCCCGTCATCACCTCCAAGCCATCGCTGACCACGCGACTGGAGAGCGTGCTCACGACCGTGCTGGCCAGCGTCGATCGCACCTCGAACCAGCTGGCCTCGGTGCTGGACGACGACAACCGCGCGGCGCTCAAGCAGACCCTTGCCGACACTGCCGCCTTCGCGCACGCGCTGGCGCAACAGAAGGAGGCCGTGGGCAGTGTGATCGCCGACGCGTCACGCCTGGCCAGAGTCGCCACGCGCGCCAGCACGCAGGTCGCTCCGACACTCGAGCGCATCAGCGCAGCGGCGAACGCCGTCGACCGGATGGCCCAGGTCGCCGCAGTGGCCAGTGAACGCGCTGGCAGCAGCGTCGATGCCGCTGCCAGCAGTGTGCAGCGGATCGGCACCGACACCTTGCCGGCGCTCGAACAGCTGCTGGCCGAACTGAACCAGCTTGCGGCGTCGCTGGAGCGGCTCAGCGAGCAGGCCACCCGCAGCCCGAGCAGCGTGCTGGTGGGCGGGCCCAAGCCAGCGGCCGGTCCCGGGGAGAAAACCCCATGACGAACCGGATGCCGTCCCTGCGCGGGCTCGTGGTGCTCATCATGGTCCTGCTGGGCGGATGTGCCACCTCGCTGCTGCCAAAGGCGCCGCCCGCCCCGGCACGGCACACGCTCGATGACGGTGCGCCAACCGTTGCAAGCCCGGCCCTGCGTGCCAGCGCGCCGACGCTGATCGTGAGCCTGCCCATCGCCGCGGCCGGGTTCGAAACGGCACACATCGTCTACCTGCGCCAGCCGCAACAGATCGAGCATTTCGCGTTCAACGACTGGGCGGATACGCCGGCGAACATGCTGGCGCCGCTGATCGCGCGCCGCATCGAGCGCACCGGGGCATTCCGCGCCGTGCTGACCGCCCCCACGGGCGCCATCGGCCGCTACCGGCTCGACACCGAGCTCGTGCGGTTGCAGCACGACTTTACGCAGCTGCCCAGCCACGTCCGGCTGACGCTGCGCGTGGTGCTGATCGACGTCTCGACACGCAGCGTGATCGCGCGGCGCGCGTTCGATGCCAGCCTGGCCGCACCGACGGACGACCCCTACGCCGGCGTGCGCACCGCCCGCCTGCTGACACAGCAGGTGCTCGGCGAACTGGCGGCCTTCTGCGCGGCGGCGGTGCCGCTGGCGCCAGCCGGATCCGCGCCATGATCGATGCGATCCTGCTGACCTCGGCGCGTATCCTCGGCTCCAGCGGCCAGCGCTCGCTCACCAACGCCAGCGGTTTCTACTTCGAACGCGACGCACGGTTGTTTCTCGTACCGGGGGCGCTCTCAGGCCACCGCGCCGAACAGCGCGCCAGCGCCGGCAGTGACGCCCATCGCCATTGCGCCCCAGAACGCCACACGCCAGGTGCTTTTCCACACGCCCGCACCGCCGATGCGCGCCGAGACGGCGCCGAGCCCGGCCAGGAACATCAGCGAAGCGATCGGGACCGACAGCAGCAGCTGCGCGGGTGTTGCCGCAAGCACGACGCCAATCGGCAGCGCTGCACCAACCGCGAAACTGGCCGCTGAAGCCAGCGCTGCCTGCATCGGGCGCGCGGCGGTGGAGGGCGAGAAACCCAGCTCGTCGCGTGCGTGCGCACCGATCGCATCGTGGGCCATCAACTGGCCCGCCACCTTGTCAGCCAGGGACCGGTCCAGGCCGCGACCGACATAGATACCCGCCAACTCGCGCTGCTCGCCGACCGGGTCCTGCCTGAGTTCGGCACGCTCGCGCGCCAGGTCGGCGTTCTCGGTGTCCTTCTGCGAATGGACAGAGACAAATTCGCCCGCCGCCATCGACATCGCCCCCGCAATCAACCCGGAAACGCTGGTCAACAACACCGTGCGGTGATCTGCGCCGGCGGCGGCCACGCCCAGCACCAGGCTGGCCGTGGACACAATCCCGTCATTGGCTCCGAGCACGGCGGCGCGCAACCAGCCGATGCGGTCGCTGCGGTGGTGTTCGGCCGGCGGGCGGGCACTGGCGGCCCTCGCTGCTTGCGGCGCCATCAGAACGCCCCGGCGTGTTGTGCCCGCCCCTTGATCCTGGCGGCGCAGCAGGCGCAGTCGATGCAACACGGTCGGACAACAGGCATGGCGGGTCAGTCGTCACGGCCGGCGAGGTCGGCGAGGTCGGCGAGGTCGGCGAGGACGGCGA
>CAZADK010000547.1:2801-3409 GCA_964483855.1 uncultured Rhodoferax sp. | reverse complement strand
TTGCGGATCGACTCCACCTCCGGGTGCCGCTCGTCCAGGCCCACCACGACGATGCCGTCGACGGTCGCGCGCTCGACCGCGCGCCAGTGAGCCGTGCAGCGGGGAGATGAACAGCAGCCCGAAGCCGCGCTCCTCCGTGACGGACGCCACGCCCTCCGCGAACAGCGAGAAGAAGGGGTTGGCGAACACCGTGCCCAGGGCCTGCGGCGAGAGGATGCCGATGGTCGCGGTGGTGGTCGTGATCTTGTAGCTCTCGCGGTTGCGCTTGCCCACCAAGCCGGTGATGCCACGCATTCCGCCGCGCAGAAGGCTCGCGAAGAAACCGTCTTCCTCTGGCTTGTTGTCGTCGACATACTTGTCGATGTTGAACTGGCTGTTGGGCGCGAGCGACACCAGCCCGCCGTCGGAAAAGCGGATCTGCGTCTGGCTCGCACGCCCCGTGATGATGTTGTCGCCCGAGTTGATCTGCGCGCCACGGTTGAGCGGCATCGTCGTCGCGCCGCGGCGCACGTTGACATCGCCGACGGCGAACTGGGCGATGCCGGTTGCGGCCTGGGCATGCAAGGGATAGATGGCCGCCAGCGCCATCAGCAGGGCGGCATTCTTGA
>CAZADK010000547.1:0-2791 GCA_964483855.1 uncultured Rhodoferax sp. | reverse complement strand
GCTTGAAGGGGTTGTTCATGGGGAGCCTATGTGGGAGGGTCGACGAACGATCAGAATTCCTTGCGCGCCGTCACCGAGATCAGGGTGCGGTCGTAGTCGGAAATCACGATGGTGGAGTTGTTGCGGATATGGCTGATCTGGGGCGTGACGCGCCAGCTCTTGGCCGGTACCCAGTTCAGCCCCAGCGCGAGTGTGGTCTGGTTGTCACTGCGCTTGACCAGGAAGATGGGATCCTGGCCGCCGTAGCTGCGGTGCTCGTAGTTCAATGCGGCGAAGCCGGACACATCGTTGCGGATGCTCTTTTGCACACCGACGCGCAGCCCGGTCAGTGAATGCCCGAGGTGTGCTACACCGTTGGCCGACTCATCTTCGGTACCGGCATACAAACCGCCCCAGGCAAGCCAGTCGCCCTGCAGGCGCTGTGCGTAGGATCCGCCGACGACGGCGCGATGGGAGTCGCGCAGCGTCTGCGACGGGTAGTGCAGCCGCGAGTACTGCAGGTAGGCGCCGACCTCTCGCCGGTCGTCCATGCGAAAGGCCCATTCGCCAACCAGCCCGCGCTGGGTGCGGTTCGTGGTGCCATTCAGGTTGTAGTCCTCGTAGACCGCGGCGGCCGTGAATTCGTGGCGATCGACACGGTAGGACGCGCCACCGAGCAGATTGACCTGGTCGTTGTTGAATACCGATTCGTTGCGGTTGACCCGCTTGTTGACGCTGGCATTGCCCACCAGGGACCAGCGCGAATCGAGCACATGGCGTCCCGAGACGCCGGCAGCCAGGTTGGCAAATGTGGCGTCGCGTTTGACCGAATTGGCTCCCAGCACCACCCCGCCGATGTTGGGCACGGCGACATTTGGATTGCCGGGGCCGCTGGAGGCGTTGCTGTCGTGGCCGATGCCCAGTTCCACATAGGCCCTGGCGGAAGAGCGCATCTGCGCTTCGGCCACGTCGATGGCCCGCAGGAACTGGTCGATGGTCAGCGCAGCTCCGGCCGGCGCGCCCTGGGCCTTGGCCTGCTCGAGCAGGGTGCGGGCCGACTTGCTGTCGCCCACGGCGAACATCGCGCGGCCGAGTTCGGCACGGGCCCGGGTATTGCCGGGTTGCACGATGGTGACCCGCTCCAGCGCCATCACCGCGCGGGCGTGTTCACCGCTCTGGTTGGCGGCGATGCCGAACACGGTATCGAAATCCGGGTCGCCTGCCCGCTTGACCTCATGTGGCTCGAGCATCTCGTAAGCCTGGCGCGACTGGCCGGTTTCGGTCATTGCCAGCGCCTTGCGTACCAGATCGTCCATCTCCGCGAGGGCCGAGGCGTGGGCAACGAGCGCCAAACAGACGGCAGCGCAAAGGCGTTTCATGGGAGTATGCATTGTCATGGCCCTGGTTCCGCTGGAGGTGGTATCCATCTCTTATACCATCCTGAAACTCGCTCAGGCAACAGTGCGCGGGCATTGCGTTGCCTGTCCGAGACACCTGAAAAATGCGGTTGACCACCGCATGAAGCGCCTGCCTCATGCGCCGCGCCATGTAACCGGGGCACGTGCCATGCATTGTGCCGTGACGATGGTTTGCAAAGTGGCTTGCGCATCGGTGGCACAATCGTCGGGTCAACAGGCCCTTCCCAAGCCACAGTCGCATCCGCCATCCGGTTCAGCCGTGCCGCGGAAGGTTAGTCAACCAATGACACCGACAAATGTTTCCCCAAGGGAAACGGAGTGAAGCGAATCATGAGTCAAAACCCGCCCGGCGCGTCAACCCCTCCTTCCGTCTACCACGCCTACCAGTCCAACACCTACCTGTTTGGCGGCAATGCGCCATACGTCGAGGAGATGTACGAGAACTACCTGGCCAATCCCGGTAGCGTGGCCGATGCGTGGCGGGAATACTTCGACAACTTGCAGCATCTGCCGGCGGTCGACGGCAGCAACGCCAAGGATGTCGCGCACCAACCGGTCATCAACGCGTTCGCCGAGCGGGCCAAGATGGGCGGCACCCGTGTGGTGTACGGCAGCAACGACCAGGAGATGGGGCGCAAGCGGGTCGCGGTCCAGCAGCTGATTGCCGCCTACCGCAACGTCGGTGCGCGCTGGGCCGATCTCGATCCGCTCAAGCGGCGCGAGCGCGACAACATCCCGGAGCTGGAACTGTCTTTCTATGAGTTCTCCGATGCCGACCAGGAGGTCGTGTTCAACATCAGCAATACGTTCTTCGGCAAAGAGACGATGAGCCTGCGCGACCTGCGCAATGCCTTGTTCGAGACCTACTGCGGCAGCATCGGCGCCGAATACATGTTCCTGACCGACCAGGCGCAGAAACGCTGGTGGCAGCAGAAACTCGAGGCCACCCGCGCCAAGCCCAACTTCGACGCAGCCAAGAAGCGCCACATCCTGGGCCGGCTCACGGCAGCCGAAGGCCTGGAGCGATTCCTGCACACCAAGTACGTCGGGCAGAAGCGGTTTTCGCTCGAAGGTGGCGAAAGCTTCATCAACGCCATGGACGAACTGATCCAGCGTGGCGGCATGGTGGGTATCCAGGAAATCGTCATCGGCATGGCGCATCGGGGCCGACTGAATGTGCTGGTGAATTCGCTCGGCAAATTGCCCGCTATGTTGTTCGCCGAATTCGACCACACCGCACCGGAAGACCTTACCAGCGGTGACGTCAAGTATCACCAGGGATTCAGCTCGGACGTGTCCACGCCAGGCGGCCCGGTGCACCTGACGCTGGCCTTCAATCCATCACACCTGGAGATCGTCAACCCGGTGGTCGAGGGTTCGGTGCGGGCCCGCAT
>CAZADK010000546.1:0-3411 GCA_964483855.1 uncultured Rhodoferax sp. | reverse complement strand
CCGGCGCTGCTGGCCAAGGCGATCGAGCTGGTGCAGTCGGTCACCGACGTGCCGCTGTCGATCGATTCGTCCATCGTCGCCGCGCTGGAGTCGGGCCTGGCGGTCTACAAGGGCAAGGCGCTGGTCAACTCGGTCACCGGCGAGGAGGACCGCCTGGAGACGGTGTTGCCGCTGGTGGCCAAATATGGTGCCGCGGTGGTGGCGATCTCGAACGACGAGACCGGCATCTCGCAGGATCCGAACGTGCGTTTTGCCGTCGCCAAGAAGATCGTCGAACGGGCTGCCGACTACGGCATCCCGGCCAGTGACATCGTTGTCGACCCGCTGGTGATGCCGATCGGCGCGATCAACCAGGCCGGTGTGCAGGTGATGCAGCTGGTGCACCGGCTGCGCACCGAACTCAAGGTCAATACCACCTGCGGCGCATCGAACGTGAGTTTCGGACTGCCGGAGCGCAACGGTATCAACGCCGGATTCCTGACCATGGCGATCGCCTCGGGCATGACCTCGGCGATCACCAATCCCTTGCATGCCGAAGTGGTCAAGGCGGTGATGGCCGCCGACGTCATGATGGGGCACGACCCGGATTGCATGCGCTGGATCCGCAAGTTCCGCGAGGCGCCGGCCATGGGTGCCGATGGCGAGATGGGCCGCGGCCGGCGCGAAGTCGGCAAGCGCCGGCGCGCCTGAGGCGGCGACGGGGCTGGTCTTGGGCACGATCGGGCTGCTGTTGGTGCGGGGCGCATCGATCATGATCGCCGCCGCCATGAGAGGATGAAATTGTGAGTACCAAGGATCCACTGGTTGTCTTCACGCCGTCGGGTCGCCGTGGCCGGTTTCCCGTCGGCACCATGGTGCTGCAGGCGGCTCGTTCGCTGGGCGTGGACATCGATTCGGTGTGTGGCGGGCGCGGCATCTGCGGGCGTTGCCAGGTGACGCAGGCGGTTGGCGAGTTTGCCAAGCACGGAGTGCACTCGCGCCCCGAGAACCTGTCCGAGTTCAGTGCGGTGGAGCAGGAATACGGCAGCACCCAGCCGATGGACGCGGGACGGCGCCTGTCGTGTTCGACCCAGGTGCTGGGTGACGTCGTCATCGATGTGCCATCGAGCAGCCAGTTGCATCGGCAGGTGGTGCGCAAGGAGGCCGAGGCGCACGACATCCAGCTCAACCCGGTGGTGCGGCTGCACTTCGTTGAAGTCCAGCAGCCCGACATGCACGATCCGTCCGGCGACCTGCGCCGGCTCGAGGATGCGCTGGAGTTCGAATGGCGGCTGACCAACCTCAAGTGCGACGTGCTGGTGCTGCACCGGCTGCAGCAGGCGCTGCGCGACGGCGACTGGAAGGTCACCGTGGCCGTGCACGGCGGCAACCAGATCATCGCGGTGTGGCCGGGTTTTCGCGAGCACACCTATGGCATCGCGATCGACGTGGGCTCGACGACGATCGCAGCCCATCTGTGCAACCTGTCCACCGGCGAGGTAGTGGCGGCCTCGGGTGTGATGAATCCGCAGATCCGCTTTGGCGAGGACCTGATGAGCCGCGTCTCCTACCTGATGATGAATCCGGGTGGCGAGAAGGAGATGACGCAGGCGGTGCGGCTGGCGATCAACCAGCTCGCGGCCGACGTGGCGTTCCAGGTCGGCATCGATCCGACCGACATTCTGGAGGCCACCTTCGTCGGTAACCCCATCATGCACCACCTGCTGCTGGGTATATCGCCGATCGAACTCGGTGGCGCACCTTTCGCGCTGGCCACCGACCATGCGATCACGATCTGGGCGGTCGAGATCGACTTTGCGATCCACCGCAATGCGCGCATCTACGTGTTGCCGTGTATCGCCGGCCACGTCGGTGCCGACACCGCCGGCGTGGTGCTGGCCGAGCGGCCCGACCTGTCGGACGAGATCACGCTGCTGGTCGATGTGGGCACCAATGCCGAGATCGTGCTGGGCAACAACAAGCGCCTGCTGGCCTGCTCGAGCCCGACCGGGCCGGCCTTCGAAGGTGCCCAGATCAGCTGCGGCCAGCGCGCGGCGCCCGGCGCGATCGAGCGGGTGCGTGTCGATGCGGCCACGCTGGAGCCGCGCTTCAAGGTCATTGGCTGCGAGTTGTGGTCCGACGACCCGGGGTTTGCCGAAGCAACCGGCGCAACCGGCGTCACCGGTATCTGCGGCTCGGGCATCATCGAGGTGCTGGCCGAGTTGTACCTGGCCGGCGTGATCCGGCACGACGGTGTCATCAACGGCGAGCTGGCCGCACGGTGTGCGCGCATCCAGAGTGACGCCCGCACCTTCGCCTACGAGTTGTGGCCTGCGACCGGCACCGCCAGCGCGATCCGGGTGACGCAGAACGACGTGCGCGCCATTCAGCTGGGCAAGGCGGCTCTGTATGCCGGCGTGCGGCTGCTGATGGAGCGCATGGGTATCGACAAGGTCGACAAGATCCGGCTGGCAGGCGCATTCGGCAGCCATATCGATGTCAAATACGCGATGGTGCTGGGCATGATTCCGGACTGCGCGCTCGACCAGGTCAGCTCGGCTGGCAACGCCGCGGGCACTGGCGCGCGGATTGCGCTGCTCGACCAGCGCGCGCGTCCCGAGATCGAGTCGCTGGTGCGCCGGATCGAGAAGATCGAGACCGCGGTAGAGCCGCGGTTCCAGGAGTTTTTCGTCGAGGCGATGGCGATCCCGCACCTGACCGCGCCTTACGAGCGGCTGCGCGAGGCGGTCACGTTGCCCGAGCGGATGGCGACCCACTCCGATTCGCCGGGCCGCGGGCGGCGCGGTGCACGGCGCGAGCCACGGCCGCAGGCGGCCTCCTAGAATGGGGCTGGCCACGCTGGCGTGAACCTGTCGTTCATGTGCCCGCCGGCTGCCACGGGCGGTGCGCGACTGCGCGACGGGCACCGCTGCCCCAACACGATGTCTGCAGGTTCTACGATGCCATCCGTCTTCAGGTTCCTTGTGCTGTCCGCTGCGCTCGCCCTCGCCAGCCCGCAGGCTGGCGCATCGGACGATGCCAGTTGCAGGGCGGTGCGCCTGGCCGACGTGGGCTGGAGCGACGTTGCCGCGGCCAATGGCCTGGCGTCCGTGCTGCTCGAGGCCCTGGGCTACAAGCCAACGGCAACGCTGGCATCGTTGCCGGTGGCGATGACCGGCATGAAGAACCGGCAGGTCGACGTGTTCCTGGGTTACTGGAAGCCGGCGATGACCTCCGTGGTCGACCCCTTCGTGCGCGACGGTCACGCGCAGGTACTCGATACTCCCAACCTGGCCGGAGCCCGCTACACGCTGGCGGTGCCGCGTCACCTGTACGACAGGGGCCTGAAGGATTTTTCCGACATCGCCCGCTTCGAGAAGGAGCTGGGGGGCAGGATCCACGGCATCGAGCCCGGCACCGAAGCCAACGCGC
>CAZADK010000545.1:0-3417 GCA_964483855.1 uncultured Rhodoferax sp. | reverse complement strand
GCGGTGTTGCCGAACGCCAGGCAGGGCGCGGTCTTCCAGGTCGCGGTCATGAAGGGCACATTCCACGGCGAGATCAGCGCGCACACGCCCACGGGATGGAACAGGGTGTAGTTCAGATGCGTTTCGGTCGGATAGGTGTGGCCATCGACGCGGGTGCACATCTCTGCAAAGTAGTGGAAGTTGTCGGCCGCGCGCGGCACCAGTTGCTTGCGGGTCTGCGCGATGACTTGCCCGCAGTCGTTGGTCTCGGTTTCCGACAACTCCGGCACATGGACGGCGATCAGTTCGCCGAGCTTGCGGATCAGCTTGGCACGTTGCGGCGCAGGCGTCGCGGCCCAGGCCGGAAACGCGGCCTTGGCGGCGGCTACCGCGGCATCCACCACCTCCGCGCCGCCGGCAGCCACTTGCGCCAGCACCTCCTGCGTGGCCGGATTGACGGTCTCGAAATAGTCGGTGCCGGCGACCGCCTTGCCGTTGATCAGGTGCTCGACTCGCATGCAGCTCCTTGGATGATGGTGTTGTGCAACGCGCCGACGCCCTCGATCTCGGTGACGACTTCGGCGCCCACCGGGCAGTCGACGACACCATCGGGCGTACCGGTCAGGATCAGGTCGCCGGGTTGCAGCGTCATGAAGGCGGAGAAATATTCGATCAGGAACGGCAGGTCGAAGATCATGTCGCGGGTGTTGCCCGTCTGGGTCACGACGCCATCGACGCGGGTCTGCAGGTCTAGCTGCATCGGGTCGGCGACGTCAGGCGCGTCGACCCGCCACGGGCCGATCGGCGTGCAGCCGTCGCGGTTCTTGACGCGCAGGTTCGGCCGGTACCAGTTCTCCAGGTAGTCGCGGATCGCGTAGTCATTGGCCACGCTGTAACCGGAGATGAAGTCGTATGCGTCGTCGCGGCGCACATGGCGCGCCGTTCGGCCGATCACGGCCACCAGCTCGCATTCATAGTGCATGTTCTGCACGCCGTGCGGGCGCACGGTCTGCCCCTTGTGACCGATCAGGCTGGCGCCGCCCTTCACAAACACCAGCGGTTCCTCGGGAGGCTTGAATGCCAGTTCGCGTGCATGGTCGGCATAGTTCAGGCCCAGCGCGAGGATGGTGCGCGGGCGCGACACCGGCGCCAGCGGTGGCAACCAGACCACGGCGTCCTGCGCGACCAGCCGGCCGTCAGACAGGCGTAACTGGTCGGGCCCGTGTTCCAGGGCGTCCCAGATAGCGCCGGACCAGGCGACGCGGGCGTGTTTCATGCAGCCTCCAGCGCGGGCCCGGCCAGCAGCGTGTTGGACAGCACACCAAAGGCGGCTCGGCCGGCCATGGCGATCTCGACATGGTCACCAGCGCGGGCCAGCGGGCGATCGGCTTCACAACCGAGCAGCAGCAGGTCGCCCGCGCGCAGCGACATGAAGCCGTCGACGTCGCGCAGCAAGGTCGCGGCGTCGCGTACCAGGTCGTCGAAGCGGATGGTCTGGCGCAGGTCACCGTTGATACGCACTTCCAGTACGAATTGCGCCGGGTCTGCGGCCTGGTCGGGCGCCACGCCATGGGCGCCGAGCCCCAGGAAGCCGTCGACACATCGGGACCTGACCGGCGGGCGGAAATACGTCGCACCCGGCAGCTCCAGGTCGTTGACCAGCACATAGGCGCCCACGCTGGGCATGGTCTGGTCGGCGCCAGACACCCAGTGGCGCGGCCCCAGGACCATCGCCACCGAGGCACCCACCAGCACGGCGTCGGAGCCGGCCGGCAGCGCGATGCCGGCGCCGCTTGCGCTCCAGGTGTTGGCCGTCTTCACGTACAGCACCGGTGCGCGTGGTGGTGCCTGGTGCGGCGCCCGCGCCATGCGCTCGCCCATGTGTTGCCACTCGCGCCGGAAGTTGAGCAGACAGCCGTACACCGTGCCGACCGGCCAGAAGGTGCCAGTCGGGGCATTCATGTCTGTTCCATATCGATCACGGTGTCGAGCACGGTGTACGGATCGGCCAGTTTTTCCTTGCCCAGCACCTGTTCCAGCCGCTGGTAATGCCCTGCGATGGTCAGGTCCAAGGTGGCGACCCGCTCCATTGCTGGTCGCTGAGCGCATGGGCGCGCAGCGCCGGCCGCCTGTGGGCCATGACGGCCTCGCGCGCCTGCAGCAGCAGGCGCGGCAGGTTGCGATGGGTGAAGACAGCGATGTTCGCATCCATTTATTCAACATGTTAAATGAGGTGCCGTTTTCCGCCAAACGCAGGAACCGGTGTTTGGTATACCTGTAAAGATGTCCAGTAACATCGGTTCATGGCCAAAGAGAAAAGCAGTTACGTGTGCAGCGATTGCGGTGGGGCAAGCCCGAAGTGGCTGGGCAAATGCCCGGCCTGCGGCGCCTGGAACACGCTGATCGAGTCGGTGGCACCAAACCCGTCGGCGGTGCGCAACCGCTTCGCGTCGCTGTCCCGCACGGCCGAGGTCGCCACGCTGGGCGACATCGAGGCGGTCGACATGGCGCGCACTCCGACCGGCCACGAGGAACTCGACCGGGTGCTGGGCGGCGGCATCGTCGATGGCGGCGTCGTGCTCATCGGGGGTGACCCCGGCATTGGCAAGTCGACGCTGCTGCTGCAGGCGCTGCATTCCTTGCAGGTCGCCGGCAAACGGACCTTGTATGTGACCGGCGAGGAAAGCGGCGCCCAGGTGGCCTTGCGCGCGCGCCGGCTGGGGCTCGATGGCTCGCGGGTTCAGGTGCTGGCCGAGATCGGGCTGGAAAAGATCCTGGCCACGCTCGACGCCATCCAACCCGAAATCGCGGTCATCGATTCGATCCAGACCGTGTATTCCGATCAGCTCACCTCGGCGCCCGGCTCGGTGGCGCAGGTGCGTGAATGCGCGGCCCACCTGACGCGCGCGGCCAAGGCCAGTGGCGTGTGTATCGTGCTGGTCGGCCATGTCACCAAGGAAGGTGCGCTGGCCGGGCCGCGCGTACTCGAGCATATGGTCGACACGGTGCTGTATTTCGAGGGCGACACCCACTCCAGCTATCGGCTCGTGCGCGCGATCAAGAACCGTTTCGGTGCAGTCAACGAGATTGGCGTGTTCGCGATGACCGAGCGCGGACTCAAGGGAGTGAGCAACCCCAGCGCCATCTTTCTGAGCCAGCACGACGCAGCCGTGCCCGGCAGTTGCGTGATGGTCACGCTCGAGGGCAGCCGGCCGCTGCTGGTCGAGATCCAGGCACTGGTCGATGGTGGCGGACCCAGCCCACGGCGACTGTCGGTCGGCCTGGACCGCGACCGCCTGGCGATGCTGCTGGCAGTCTTGCACCGCCATGCCGGCGTGGCCTGCGCCGACCAGGACGTGTTCGTCAACGCGGTCGGCGGCGTGCGCATCAGCGAGCCGGCAGCTGACCTGGCGGTGATGCTGGCGATCACCTCCAGTC
>CAZADK010000544.1:0-3425 GCA_964483855.1 uncultured Rhodoferax sp. | reverse complement strand
CCCTGTACTGCCTTGGAAAGATAAGTTTCCGCTTGAACCAGCGAATTCGATTGCAATTCAATTGCACCAGCCAGCACCAGAGCCTGCGCGTTATCGGGTGCCACCCTGATCAGTTGCTGAGACAGTTCTCGTGCTAACTTGATGTCCTTTTTCTGGAATGCCAGCATGGTGTCGAAATACCGCGTCTGCGGTTGATTCGGCGCAACCTTCTTCAGTTCAGCCAACTGCTTGCCTGCATTGTCAAGGTCTCCCTGCTTGAACAACTGCGTCAGTATTGCGACATGGGCGAGCACATACTTGGGATTGACCTCAACCGACTTGCGATATGCCTGCAGCGCCTCATCAGGCTGGCTCTTGCCGATCTGAAGCAGATCGCCCTTGAATTTCCAGGCCTCGGCATTCTTGGCATCCTTTGTCAGAATGGAATCGACGATGGCATGCGCCTCATCGAATTTGCGTTCCTGCGCAAGCTGGCTGGCCTGAATCAACAAAGCCGGCGCATAAGCGGGATCCGCTGCCAGCGCAGCTGCCAACGCCGTCCTGAATTGCTCAGTTGCCCCCAACGCGGCGTGAGCGGTTGCCAAAGTCGTTTGCAACTCCGCCTTCGCTACCGGCGCGGTCAACTGACTACCGGCAAAGTCGTCCACAACATTCTTGGCTTTGCCCAGCATCAGCATGGCTCGCGCCAGTGGGGGCACCACCTGCTCGTCCGGATAACCCAGCGAGCGGGCCTTTTGCAACTCGGCTTCGGCGCCCACTGGGTCACCTTCCTTCAGCAAGGCCAATCCCAGAAGGAACCGGGCCTCTGGCAGTTCCGGGTTCTTCTGCAACGCATTCTTGACCTGGATTATTGCCGCCTTGTAGTCGTTCTTGGCGATGTAGTCGCGTGCGGACGCGATCATCGCCTCGGGTTTTTCTCCGCTGCAAGCGGTCAGCACGGCAGCCAGCAGTACGGCAGAAACGATGGGATGGCGCAGGAAAGCGGTAGAGGCGAGATATTTCATGAAGTCCCTGTCTATCTTTGTCTGCCGTCGTGAGACGGCGGCCAATGTCATTTCAGTCCAAGCCGGTGCATCAGATCGTATAACGTCGGCCGGCTGATGCCCAGCAACTCGGCGGCCTTGACCATGTTGCCGTTGACCCGGCCCAGCGCGGCGACGATGGCGTTTTTTTCGGCGTTGTCACGAATCGTGCGCAAGTCGAAGGTATCGAAGGCATCGCCTGGCGCTGGCAGATCCAGGCCAATATCGTCGCGCGAAATCTGGCTGCCATCGGCCATGATGGCCGCGCGCTTGATGCAATTCTCCAGCTCCCGGATATTGCCTGGCCATTTGTGGGCCTCGACTGCCCGCACCGCATCTTCACTCAGAGTCAGCGTGCCGCGGTTTTGTTCCTGGGCAAATCGACGCGCAAAGGCATGGGCAAGCAGGGCCGCATCGCCGACGCGGTCACGCAAGGGCGGTATTTCGATCACGATTTCGGCCAGCCGGTAATAAAGGTCCTCGCGGAACTTGCTCTCTTTGGTCAACACCTTCAGGTCCTGGTGGGTGGCGCAGACGATGCGCACGTCGACCGGTATCTCCTGGCGCCCGCCGATGCGCTCGATGGTGCGTTCCTGCAGGAACCGCAGCAGCTTGGCCTGCAGCGAGAAAGGCAGGTCGCCGATCTCGTCGAGCATCAGTGTGCCGCCACTGGCCGTCTCGATCTTGCCCAGTGTCATCTTGGCCGCGCCAGTGAACGCGCCTTTTTCGTAACCAAAAAGTTCGCTCTCGAGCAGGTTTTCCGGGATGGCGGCGCAGTTGATGGCGACAAACTTGCCGCCCTTGCGCTGCGAGGCCTGATGCAGGCCCCGGGCCAGCAGTTCCTTGCCGGTGCCGCTTTCGCCCAGCAACAACACCGTTGCATTGCTGGTCGCCACCTTCTCGATCGTGCGGCAAACGCGCAGCATGCCAGGGTCACGCGTGGTCAGGCCGGCCAGCGCGTCAGGTTGGTGCATCAATTGCAGGCGCTTGTTTTCAGACTGCAATTCAGCCAGGCGGAATGCCCGTTCCACCGTCAGGTTCAGCAACTCGGGCTCGAAGGGTTTGGCGAAAAAATCATACGCGCCCATGGCGACCGCCCGCAAGGCGTTGGATCGGTCGTTTTGCCCGGTCAACACGATGACCTTCATGTCGCCGTCGATGGCCAACAGTTGTTCGAGCAGTTTGAAACCCTCGGACACGGAATCCGGGTCGGGCGGCAGCCCCAGGTCCATCGTCACCACGGCAGGCTGGTGGCGCCGCGCCTGTACCAGCGCGGTCTCCCGGTCGTGGGCCGTGACGGACTCGAAGCGGTCCAGCGACCACTTGATCTGTTTTTGCAACGCCAGATCGTCCTCGACGATCAGCAATGCACGCGATTTTTCAGTAGTCATGGGGTCTCGAGCGGTTGCAGATCGGAATGCCGCTGCGATTCGAACAAAGGCAGCAGCACGGTCACGATGGTGCCTTGCCCCAACTGGCTCTCCACCGTGATTTTTCCACCCAATTCTTGCACGTACTGGTAACTTTCATAGGCACCAATACCCATTCCGGCCTGTTTCGTCGTCTGGAACGGCTTGAACAGGCGTTCGCGAACGAACTCCTCGGACATGCCCTGGCCGGTGTCGCCGACTTCGATCAGTGCCTGGCCGCTGCTGCGGTCGAGCTTGAGCCACACCCGCCCTGGTGAATCGGTCGCATCGAACGCGTTCTGCACCATGTGGCCAACGATGCGTTCCAGCCGTTCGGAATGGCCACGGGTCTCGACGGGCGACACGATGTCGAGTTCGAGGGTGCGGCCACGCTCCTTGGCCGCTGCCGCCGCCCGCCGTGCGATCGCCTCGAGCTCCACGCCGACCGCGGTACCGGGCGGCGTTGCACCCTCGCGCAGTTGCAGCATCAACTGGCGCATGCGGTCCAGCGCGTTATCGACCGTCATCAGCATGTCTTCCCGGAACTCCGGGTTGTCGGCCAGCCGGCGGGCGTTCTTCATCATCAACGAGAGCTGGGTCACAACGTTCTTCAGGTCATGCACGACAAACGCCGACATGCGGTTGAAGGCGTCGAACTTGCGCACTTCGAGCAAGGCCTCGGTGGCCTGCATCTGGGCCAGGAAACTGGCTGCCTGGCGACCGGCCGTCTTGAGCAGGTCGTTGACCTCCCAGTTCACGTCCATCGGTGCCCGCGCACTGGACAAAATGACGAAGCCGATCAGGTTCTCGCCCACATGCAGCGGCACGCCCAGCCAGGCCTGGGGTGTCTCCTGCAGCCAGGGCGGCAGCACCAGCCGGCCGTAACGTCGGGGAAACGACCGGTACTCTTCCAGGTTGACGACCCAGCCGCTGCTTTGCAGGAATTCGCACAACGGCGAATCTTCACTTTCGGGCACCGAGCAGGGCGGTACGT
>CAZADK010000543.1:0-3434 GCA_964483855.1 uncultured Rhodoferax sp. | reverse complement strand
AGGCCCGGCTCAATCTGGGCACGACGCTGGCCAAACGGGTGGTATCGACCGTGCCGCCGAACGAGATCGACGTGGTGATCCCGATACCCGAGTCGAGCCGGCCGAGCGCGGCGCAGCTGGCCCAGGTGCTGGGCCTGCCGTACCGCGAAGGCTTCGTCAAGAATCGGTATGTCGGGCGCACCTTCATCATGCCGGGGCAGGCGGTGCGCAAGAAGTCGGTGCGCCAGAAGCTCAATGCGATCAGCAGTGAATTCAAGGGTCGCAACGTGTTGCTGGTGGATGACTCCATCGTGCGCGGCACGACCAGCCGCGAGATCGTGCAGATGGCGCGTGACGCGGGTGCGCGCAAGGTCTACCTGGCCAGCGCGGCGCCGCCGGTGCGTTATCCCAACGTTTACGGCATCGACATGCCCACCGCCGAGGAGTTGGTGGCACACAACCGCAGCGTGGCCGAGATCCAGCAGATCATCGGCTGCGACGCGCTGATCTACCAGGAGGTCGAGGGCATGAAGAAAGCCATCGGCAGCCTGAACCCGGCCATCACCGGGTTCGATGCCTCGTGTTTCGACGGCATCTACGTGACTGGCGACATCACCGCCGCCGACATCGCGCGCATGAGCGCGAGCCGGGTCGAAACCCGTGACGACGATGGCGACGACGCGCCGGTGACCGAAAGAAGCAAGGCGGGCGCACGATGACCGACGACAAGCAGCCGCATCCGTTGCATCGCGATACGCTGGCGGTGCACGCCGCCGTGCCGCGCAGCCAGTATGGCGAAAACGCCGAAGCGCTCTACCTGACCAGCGGTTATGTGCAACCGGATGCCGAAACCGCGGCGCGCCGTTTTGGCGGCGAGGAGGAGGGTTACACCTACAGCCGGCTTGGCAATCCGACCGTGACCAGCATGGAGATGCGCCTGGCAGCACTCGAGGGCACCGAGGCCGCCATTGCCACCTCCACCGGCATGTCGGCGATCTTGCTGATGTGCATGGCCTTGCTCAAGGCAGGCGACCATGTCGTCTGTTCACATTCGATGTTCGGCTCGACGATCAAGCTGATCGGCAGCGAATTCGGCAAGTTCGGCGTGCAGAGCACCTTCGTGTCTCAGACCGACACGGCGCAATGGCGAGCTGCAATCCAGCCCAATACCCGGCTGTTGTTCGCCGAGACGCCGACCAACCCGCTGACCGACCTGTGCGACATTCGCGCGCTTGCCGACATCGCGCATGGCGCGGGCGCCTTGCTGGCGGTCGACAACTGCTTTTGCACGCCGGCGCTGCAACGCCCGGTTGAACTGGGCGCCGATCTGATCGTGCATTCGGGCACCAAGTATCTCGACGGGCAGGGCCGTGTGATGGCTGGTGCCTTGTGTGGGACGCAGAAGATGGTCAAGGAGTCGCTGTTGCCGGTGCTGCGCAGCGCCGGCATGACGCTGTCGCCGTTCAACGCGTGGGTCGTGCTCAAGGGCATGGAGACACTGGGCATCCGCATGGATGCCCAAAGCCAGCGCGCACTCGTACTGGCCACCTGGCTGGAGCAGCAGCCGCAGGTGTCGCGGGTGTATTACCCCGGCCTGGCGAGTCATCCGCAACATGCGCTGGCGATGGCGCAGCAGTCGGGCAAGGGCGGCGCCGTGGTGTCGTTCGACCTGCGCGCTGGCGATGCACCACAGGCGCGGACACGCGCTTTCCAACTGCTCGACACCACGCGCACGATCGGCCTGTGCACCAACCTGGGCGATGTGAAGTCCTTGCTGTCGCATCCGGCCAGCACCTCGCACGGTCGCCTGACGGAGACCCAGCGGCAGTCTGCCGGTATCGGCCAGGGCCTGGTGCGGCTGGCCGTGGGGCTGGAGCACGTCGCGGACCTGAAGGCCGACCTCTTGCACGGTTTTGCGGCATTGACATGAGATGCGGGACGAGACGACCATGACACGCAAAGTACGCACCCGCATTGCCCCTTCGCCCACGGGTTTCCTGCACCTGGGCACGGCGCGCACCGCCCTGTTCTCGTGGGCGTTCGCGCGCCACTTCGGTGGCGACTTCATCCTGCGTATCGAGGACACTGACGTCGCGCGTTCAACCCAGGAAGCGGTGGACCAGATCATCGCCGCCATGCAGTGGCTGCAACTGGGCTACGACGAGGGGCCGCACTACCAGATGCAGCGCCTCGAGCGTTACCGCGCCGTAATCGCCCAGATGCTGGCCGAGGGCACGGCCTATCATTGTTATTGCCAGCCCGAGGAGCTCGATGCGATGCGCGAGGCGCAGCGTGCGCGCGGCGAGAAGCCGCGCTACGACGGGCGTTGGCGCCCGGAGCCGGGCAAGGCGTTGCCGGGCGTCCCGCAGGGTGTTTCGCCAGTGGTGCGGTTTCGCAATCCGCTCGACGGCGACGTCAGCTGGAACGACCTGGTCAAGGGTACGATCACGATCAGCAACCGCGAACTCGATGACCTGATCATCGCGCGGGGCGATGGAACACCAACCTACAACTTCTGCGTCGTCGTCGACGACTGGGACATGCAGATCAGCCATGTGTTGCGGGGCGACGACCATGTCAACAACACGCCGCGCCAGATCAACATCCTGCAAGCACTGGGCGCCGAGCTGCCGGTGTATGGACACGTGCCGATGATCCTGGGCCCTGACGGCGACAAGTTGTCCAAACGCCACGGTGCGGTGAGCGTGATGCAATACCAGGAGGCCGGTTACCTGCCGGACGCGATGGTCAACTATCTGTCGCGCCTGGGCTGGAGCCATGGCGATGACGAGTTGTTCGCACGTGACAGCCTGGTCGCGTGGTTCGATGGCACGCACCTGGCCAAGAGTCCGGCGCAATGGGACGCCGCCAAGCTCAACTGGGTCAACGCCCAGTACATCAAGGCCATGGCCGACGATGCGTTGGCCGTGCTCGTGGCGGCGCAAATGGCACGCCACGGCTTGACCGCGGACGACGGCCGACTGCTCGGCATCTGCGCGTTGTTCAAGGACCGTTGCGACACCACGGTCGCACTGGCCCAATGGGCTCTTGGCTTTTACGCGCCGGTGCAGTCGGAGCCGGCGGAACGCGAGCGCCATGTCACCGGCGCGGTGCGGCCGGCGCTGGCGCTGCTGGCCGACAAGCTGGCGAGTTGCAACTGGGACAAGGCAGCCATCGGTGCGGCCGTCAAGGAAGTGCTGGCCGCGACCGGCATCAAGATGCCGCAGCTGGCGATGGCCGTACGTGTGTTGTTGCTTGGCACCAGCCAGACCCCGTCACTCGATGCGGTCATCGCGCTGTTTGTGCGGGAAACCGCGATCGAGCGCCTCGGGGCGGCCTGATTATGTGGCTATAATTCGTGGCTCGGAAGTTGACGGGGCACCACAAGTGCCCCGGATGTTTGGGGGGTATAGCTCAGCTGGGAGAGCGCTTGCATGGCATGCAAGAGGTCAGCG
>CAZADK010000542.1:0-3434 GCA_964483855.1 uncultured Rhodoferax sp. | reverse complement strand
CGCCGTTTCGCTTCACCGGCACCATCCACGAGGTGGTGGTCGAGGTCGATGATCCGTCTCTGGTTGCCGACACCGATGCGCAGCTGCGCGCGGCCTGGAACGACCAGTAGGCGCGACCCGCAAGTCCACCCTGCGCGCCCTTATCCGCAACACCGGGATCTGCTTCGACATCGACGGCATCGGCCTGGCGCCCGACCGGCCGCGCATGCGCGATAAGCCGGCAGCCTTCGTCATCCATGGCGGGCCTGGTGGCTTCGTCATTGTTGAACCTGCTGCGCGTGAGCGTTACCGCGTGCATCGGGCTGCGATGCGTCGGTGTAAGTGCGGGCGAGCGCTTTGACCATGTTGACCACGACCTGAACCGCCTCGGACGGTTTGCGTTTGCCCGCGACCGCCAGATGGAAGGCAAGTTCGATCTCCGGTTCGACGATGCGTGCGGCGGATACATGCAAGGCGGCATGGTCGGCACGATTTGACCAGGCGGTTGCGATCGTGAAGTACTTGCCGCGTGCGACCAGTTGCAACTTGAGGTGCGCCGAATTGATGTTGTGCACCACGTGCAGGTTCAGGTTCCGTCGGCGCGCATGTTCTTCCAGCAGCGGGCGCGCGCCGCTGGGGGCGTTGGCAAGCAACAGCGGCAGACGGGCCACGTGTTCGAAGCTGATCGTGCCCTGGGCCGTCTCCGCGCAGCCGGAGCGACCGATCAGCAGCAGCGGCAATCGCAGCAAAGTCTCGGTATCCGTGGCTGTGGGCGAGGGGCGGCGGGACAGCAGCCCGATCTGGCAACGGCCCTCGACCAGCCACTCGTCGATCTGGTGGGCGGTGCCTTCGTAGATGTCCAGGCTGATCGATGGAAATGTGTGCCCTATGCCATCGAGCAGATCGGCAACCAAGGGCCAGCTGACCGCCGGCTGGATGCCCAGGCGAACCACGCCCGACACCGGTGCGCCCGCCATCGAGAGGCTTTCGTGGATGCCATCCATGGCAGCGATGACGGACTCGGCACGCGGCTGGAGTGCCTGACCGGCTGCCGTCAGAACCACGCCTCTTCCAGTGCGCTCGAACAAACGCGTCGACAACTCGAGTTCGAGCGCGGTGATGGCCTTGCTGACCGAGGACGGGCTTACCGCCAGCTGCGTGGCAGCTCGTGACACGCTGGCGCAGCCAGCGACCTCGAGGAAGATGCGCAGGTTGCGGATGTCCATTACGGTGGCTCGTGCGCGAAAGCCCCGCCCGACCCGCGCGCAGGCCTGAAGTTCCAGATTCGAAACTCTGCTTTCGCCAAATGGACCATGCGCGAGCCGCTTTCAGTTCCTACAATTTCGAGGTCCATGGTACCCGAGGCCCGGCGTACATGGCGCCGCCAACAGGAGACAACATGACCCTATCCCCGCGTCGAATCGTGTCCGTGCTCATCGTATCGGTGCTGGCGCTGTGCCAGGCGACTGCATGGGGACAGACATGGCCGACCCGGCCCTTGAAGCTGATCGTCAACTCGCCTCCCGGCGGCGCATCCGATGTGATGGCCCGTCTGGTCGCCGTGCCGTTAGGCGATGCGCTCGGGCAGTCGGTGGTGGTGGAGAACCGGCCGGGCGGTGGCGGCTTGATCGCAACCGAACATGTCGCGAAAACGGCACCGGACGGATATACGATGCTGCTTGCCACGCCGGTGAACACCTTGTTTCCGTACACCGTGAAGAAACTCAACCACGATCCGATCAAGAGTTTCGAGCCGGTCACGATTCTGGGTCAGGCGTCGCTGGTGCTGGTGGCGCACCCGTCATTGGGTGCCAGGTCTCTGCAGGAGGTGATCCAGCTGGCCAAGGGCAAACCCGGCGCCCTGGCGTATGCCTCCCCCGGGGCAGGCTCGCCTCAGAACCTGAGCATGGAAATGATATTGAATCACCACAACGTCGAGATGGTGCATGTTCCCTACAAGGGCGGCGGGCAGGCCGTGGTGGACCTGGTCAGCGGCCAGGTTACCTTGGGCATGCTGGGAATTGCGCCGGCACTGCCGCATATCCGCGGCGGCAAGCTGATTGCGCTGGCCACGACCGGTCGTACCCGGTCGCTGGTGTTGCCTGAAGTGGCCACCGTCGCGGAGTCGGGCGTGCCGAACTTCGAGACCGGCCAGTGGCAAGGCATCCTGGTGCCGGCAGGCACGGCGCCGGCGATCGTCAACCGGCTGCATGCCGAGTTGGCCCGCATCATGTCCCGGACCGACATCCAGGAAAAACTCAAGGATTTTGGTATCGACGATACCCGCACCAGCGAGAGCCCGGCGGCCTATCGGGCGATGCTGATGGCAGAGATCAAGAAGTGGGAGTCGGCTGTGAAACGTGCTGGCATCCAGCCCGAGTGAGAGCGTGAGAGGCAATCGCGCCGAGCCCATGCCGAACGCACAAGGTCGATTCAATATCCTGCTGATCACGTCCGATCAGCATCGGGGCGATTGTTATGGCTTTGAAGGGCGCAAGGTCAAGACCCCCCATTTGGACGCAATGGCGCGCCATGGCACGCGCTTTTCGGCCTGCATCACACCCAATCTTGTCTGCCAGCCTTCACGGGCATCGATCCTGACCGGCCTGCTGCCGCTGACCCATGGCGTGTCGGACAACGGCATCGAGCTGCCGGCGGCGACGGCACAGGCGGGCTTCGCCGGCACGCTGGCGGGTGCCGGGTATGCGACCGGATTTATCGGCAAGGCGCACTTCAATACCTTCCAGACCTTTCAGCCCACCGGCTCGCCCGAGTGCCGATTCAGCAGTGCCGACTATGGTGCCGATTGGCACGGACCGTACATGGGTTTCGACCATGTCGAGCTGATGCTGGAGGGGCACAACAACTTCCCGCCCATGCCGCCGCCACGGGGGCAACATTACGAACGCTGGTTTCATGCCGATGGTCGCGGCGAGGAACGGATCGCTCAATACAAGAGTGCATTGCCGCCACTGACCGATGCCCACCAGACCTGGAACTCGGCGCTGCCGGTGGCCTGGCACAACTCGAGCTGGATCGGTGACCGCACGATCGAGTACCTGCGGGCGCGGCGCGAACAGCCCTTTTGCCTGTGGGCGTCATTTCCCGATCCGCATCAACCCTTCGATGCTCCCGCACCCTGGTGTTATTTGCACCATCCCGACGACGTGGACCTGCCCGCCCATCGGGTCCGCGACCTGGAGCGCAGGCCCTGGTGGCATCGCGCCAGCCTGGAAGGCACCCCACAGATGGCGGACGCTGCCCTGCGCCAGGTTCGTGAAAAGGTGTCCCGAACGCCGGTCCAGACCGATGCCCAGTTGCGGCGCCTGATCGCCAACTACTACGGCATGATTTCGCTGGTGGATCACCAGATCGGCCGTATCCGCATCGCGTTGCAGGAACTGGGACTGGTCGACAACACGCTGGTCGTCTTCACCAGTGACCACGGCGAGTGG
>CAZADK010000541.1:3087-3438 GCA_964483855.1 uncultured Rhodoferax sp. | reverse complement strand
GCGATCGCATTCCATTCGGCAGCGAAGTCCGCTGCCGTGACCGTTTGCAGCGCGGCGTCGGCCTGGGCTAGCAACTGATCGATGGCGGGCGCCACATGTTCAGGTGTGATCTGGTCGAACGGCGGCAGGCCGCCGATGTGCAATAGTGGATTCATGGTGTCGGGCAATGGCAAAGGCAAAGGCACTCCTAGCGGCAGTGGCAGTGGCAGTGGCAACGCGCCACCTCGCTGCCAAGTCGGGGTTGTAGTGCCAGTTTACAAGCCCGAAGCGGCGCGTTGGGCCGCTTCCACCGTATTGACCAGCAACATCGTGATCGACGTGGGCATGAACCGCAACGACGAAGGCAAGTTG
>CAZADK010000541.1:0-3077 GCA_964483855.1 uncultured Rhodoferax sp. | reverse complement strand
GTGATCGTCATCGGGCCCACGCCGCCAGGGACCGGCGTGATGAAGCCGGCCACCTCGCGTACACCGGCGAAATCGACGTCGCCGCACAACTTGCCTTCGTCGTTGCGGTTCATGCCCACGTCGATCACGATCGCGCCGGGCTTGACCATGTCGGCCGTGAGCACGTTGCGCCTGCCGACCGCAGCCACGACGACATCCGCTTGCCGCGTGTGGGTCTTGAGGTCGTGCGTCGCACTGTGGCAGATGGTGACAGTCGCATGCTGCTGCAGCAGCATCAGCGCCATGGGTTTGCCGACGGTGTTGCTGCGCCCGATCACCACCGCATGCTTGCCGCGCAGGTCGATGCCGGTGGAGGCGATCAACTTCATGCAACCATAAGGTGTGCAGGGGTTGAAGCCGGGCAAGCCGGTCATCAGTTCGCCGGCGCTGAGCGTCGAGTAACCATCGACATCCTTGAATGGGGCAATGGTCTCGATGACGCGATGCGGATCGATATGCCTGGGCAGCGGCATCTGTACCAGGATGCCGTGAATGGTCGGGTCGGCATTGAGCGCCTCGATGCGCGCGAGCAGCGCGTCCTGGGCCAGATTCGCGTCGTACTTCTCGAACACCGAATGCAGGCCGGACTCTTCACAGGCCTTGATCTTGTTGCGCACGTAGACCTGGCTGGCCGGATCTTCGCCAACCAGGATCACCGCCAGGCCCGGGCGCACGCCCTTGCCTGTCAACTCGCCCGCGCGGGCGGCAACCTGCGCACGCCACTGCCGCGAGATCGCGACACCATCGATGGTCTGGGCCGGGCTTTGTTCTGTCATCGTGTCAGATCTTGCTGACGTTCTGGCCCAACGCGATCTTCAACAGGTCGGCAACCGTGTTGGCATTGAGCTTTTCCATGATATTGGCGCGGTGCGCCTCGACCGTCTTGATGCTGATGCCCAGGTCATCGGCCATCTGCTTGTTCAGACGCCCCGCGACAATGCGTTCGAGCACCTGCGACTCACGCAAGGTCAGTTTCGACAACAGGGCATCGCGGGTGGCCGCGAGCTGGTGGTCGGCAAACGTTCCCTTGGCGTGTTCCAACATGCGCTCCACCAGGCGCAGCAACTGGTCTTCCTTGAAGGGCTTCTGGATGAAATCCATGGCGCCTTTCTTCATCGTGTCGACGGCCATCGGCACGTCACCATGGCCGGTGACGAAGACGATGGGCAGCGGGGAGTGATGCTCGAGCAGCCGGTTCTGCAACTCGAGTCCGGTCATGCCACCCATGCGGATATCGACAATCAGGCAGGCCACCTCGCGGGGATCGTAGCGGCTGAGGAACGACTCCGCGGAATCAAAGCAGCGGACCCGGTAGTCCTTGCCCTCTAACAGCCACTGAAGCGAGTCGCGGACGGCCTCGTCATCGTCGACGACGTAGACGGTACCCTTTTTCGGTATCAAACTCATGCGGCTATCCTGGGGTCTTGATCGGTCTGCGATCGGGCACGGGTGCGATGCTGGCGGGTTCGCCCACGGGAAGCCAGAAGGAAAAACGGCAGCCCAAGACGAGACCGGCATTGTAGAGGTTCTCGGCCCGTATCCGCCCCTGGTGGGATTCGACGATCGAGCGGCACAGGCTCAGTCCGATGCCCATGCCGTAGCTCTTGGTGGAGTGGAATGCCTCGTACAGCCGATCCAGCACCTCGGGAGGCAGACCGCCACCCGAATCGAGCACCGAGAACTCGACCAACTGCCGTGCATCGACCACGGTCTGCACCACGGTCAGCTCGACCTTGCGCTGCGCGGTCGGGCGCTGCGCAAGGTCGACCGATTCGGCGGCATTCTTGAGCAGGTTGATCAGCACCTGTTCGATCAGGATCGGATCGACCATCAGCATCGGCAGACGCGATGCCACCTGGCAGGTGAGCCGCACGTTGCGCCGGCGCAGTTCGATGTCGGCCAGTTCCACCGCTTCATCAACCATATCGGCCACGCGCGACCAGGCGCGTTTGGGTTCGCTGCGCTTTACGAACGAGCGGATACGCTGAATGATCTGACCGGCGCGCTGGGCCTGGCGCGCGGTCTTCTCCAACGCATCGAGCAGGTCCTGCTGCGAGATCTGCTGCGACTGGATACGCGACACCATGCCTTGGCAGTAATTGCTGATTGCCGTCAGTGGCTGGTTCAGTTCATGCGCCACACTCGAGGCCATCTCGCCCATGGTGATCAGCCGGCTGGCATTCTGTGCCCGGTCGGCCTGGGCAGCCGCCTGTTGTTCGGCCAGGCGGCGAGCGGTGATGTCGGTTGCAATGACCATCTGCGCCAGCCGTCCGTCGACCCAGCTCAGGTAACGCGTGCGCACCTCGAGCCAGCGTCCGAGCTCGCTCAGGTAGATCTCGGCGTTCTCCGGTTCGGCATCGGGCAGCACATCCGTCGGCAGGCCGACGAACGAATCGACATGGTCGAGCGACTCGTCGTTCACCGCCTGTGTCGGAATGCCGGCCTGCGCCACCAGGCGCAGGTGCCCGTCGGTCTGGTTGCCGAACCACAGCCGGTACAACTTGTTGGCAAACAACATTTCGTCGCTGCCCAGTGGCGCGACCGAGATCGAAGCGTCCAGCGCCTCGAGCACGGTCGTGAAGCGCTCGAACGACGCCGACAACTGTTCGCGGATACGGTTGGGCTCCGTGATATCGGTCATCGCCGTGATCCAGCCGGTCTGCGTGCCGCGCGAGTCGATCAGTGGCGATACATAAAGCCGGGCGTCGAACAACGAGTTGTCCGGTCGCTTCACGCGCATCTGCACGCCGCCGGGTGTGGCTGCCTGGCCCGACAGTTCGGCCCGCAACAATTGGCTGAGGTTTTCGTGGTCGGTGTCGGGCCAGTAAGGGAAGGGCGCTGTGCGCCCGACCAGTTCAGACTCCTTCCAGCCAGTCATCTGGCAGAACGCGGCATTCACATAGGTGATGCGGCCTTGCAGGTCCATGGCCCGCATGCCGGTCAGCATCGAGTTCTCCATGGCGCGCCGGAAATTCGTCTCTGCCACCAGGGCCTGCTGCGCCTGGTGGCAGAGACGAATTTCCGGCGCGCCATGGAGA
>CAZADK010000540.1:0-3438 GCA_964483855.1 uncultured Rhodoferax sp. | reverse complement strand
GGTCGTGCCGGGAGCGCAGCTGTTGCACCACCTCGCGCAACGGTAGCTGGCCCATATCGGGGAAGCCGGACAACACGAGCCGCGTGGGCTCGCCGCCGGTATGCGAATCAAGACAGACGATCTTTTCCATGCGCAGATTGTGCTGCCACCCCGAGCGGGCGGCTAGAGGCCGGTCAATATGCGGGTTGCCGATTTCGGCACAAATGCGCCATCAATCTCAGCGCCCAGCGCGGTTCGGTGGCTACGCCAGCGGGCCCGAATGCACCACGATGCCGTCCGCGTCGGCATGCAACCAGTCGCCCGGGCGGATCCACACGCCCTGAATCCACACCGGAACATCCCGCTCGCCCTGGCCTTGCTTGCGCGGCGGCATGGGCATCGGCGCCAGCGCCAGGATGCCGATCGGCAGCAACAGCAACTCGGCCACGTCGCGCACACAACCGTTCACCAGCACACCCGCCCAGCCGTTGCGCGCAGCTGCCGCGCCGAGGTTGCCGCCCACCAGCGCACGGCGCAAGGATGCGCCGCCATCGACCACCAGCACCCGTCCCTGCCCCGGACTGTCCAATGCGGCCTTGACCAGCGTGTTGTCCTCGAAGCAGCGCAACGTGCTGACCGGCCCGGAAAACTGCGCTGCGCCTGCGAACGTACGAAACACCGGAGGCAATACGCGAAAAGCGCCGCTCGAATCGTCCTGGCGTGCATCGCACAGATCGCATACGGGTGGGGGCTGGGACATCGTCTGGTTTCCTTCGTACAGGGGTAAATCGTCAACGCTTGCGGCATGTTAACGCGGCAAGCTGCAGCATCGCGTGAAGCGCCAACTGCGTGCGCGCGCGCCGCTTGCAAGGCCACGTTGCGTGCCTGCGCGTGCTCCGCCGGCGATACAAGGCGTCAAACGTGCGCATTCACCGAATGAAAAGCCGCATTTCCCAGTCGCAAAAAAAACAACACGCCCGAGTGAAAAAGATGCCTTTTCGCTTGGAAACCGGTTTCTTCTCCAGTAGCATCCGCAGTGCCAGTGGAGAAGCAGATCTTTGCTGGTGGTTAATCAACTTCTAGAAGGACAATCAATCATGGCAACTGCAAAAAAAGCCCCGGCCAAAAAGGCCGTCGCCAAGAAAGCTGCACCCGCAAAAAAAGCAGCTCCGGCGAAAAAAGTAGCAGCGAAGAAAGCTGCCCCGGCCAAGAAGGCCGCTCCCGCGAAGACGGTCGCTGCCAAGAAGGCCGCCCCGGCCACGAAAGCCGCCGTCAAGAAGGCTCCAGCCAAGAAGCGCGCCGTCAATGCCGCCTTCATGAAGGCCTTGACACCGAGCCCCGCCCTGGCTGCCGTGGTCGGCTCATCGCCGCTCCCGCGCACCGAAGTGGTCAGCAAGTTGTGGACCTACATCAAGAAGAACAAGCTGCAGGACGCAGTCAACAAGCGCATGATCAATGCCGACGCCAAGCTCAAGGAAATCTTTGGCAAGATGCAGGTGTCGATGTTCGAGATGGCCGGCCTGATCGGCAAGCATCTGAAATAAGCACCAAGCCGTGCATCGAGGGGCCGACGTCGTCGGCCCTTTTTTTTACCTGGGCCGGGGCTTCATCGCGCCGCGTGGCAGATGTGCTGCGGCGAGTGCCGACTCGCGCTGTCAGCCCAGCGTGATCGTCTGAGCCAGCGCCAGGTCCGGCGCAGGTTCGTAGTCAGCGATGACCCAAGCCCTGTCCCTGGCCGCGCACGCCTCGCGCAACAGGTCCGTGACCGCGCCAATCGAGGCCTTGTCCAGCGCCGCGAACGGCTGGTCGATCAGGGTCAGCGGGGCACCGCTGGCGATGGCAGCAACCAACCACACCTTGCGCCGCGATCCGGTGGACAACATGTACATCGGCTTGTCTTGATGCGCGCGCAGGCTCAGCCGCTCGATCAAGGCGGCAACGGCGGCCCGATCGAAACTGCGGTAACCCGCGTGCAACGTATCGAGCCAGGCCAGCGGCGAGAGCTGCGGCGCCAACGCGGATTGCGGGTCGGTGCGAAACACCTGGGCGCGGTAACGCTCCGGATCCTGATCCAGCCGCACACCGGCGACCTGCAACACGCCGCCATCGGCCGGCAGTTCGCCACAAAGCAGTCGCAGCAGGCTCGTCTTGCCTGCGCTCTCGTCCCCCCGCACCAGCGTCAGTCCAGCCGGGAATCGCGCGCTCCAGTGCGAGAACAATGCGCGCTGCGGGTAGGAAAAACACAGGCCATCGACCTGCGCGATGGTCAGCGGGTCCGCCGCCATGGCACCGACCTGCTGTCCATCACACGTCGAGCGTGCCATGCCGCTGCCGCCATCCCAGGCACCATGACAGTGGGCTCCCTACTCGGCTGCGGGCACGACCCGGGATCGGGAGCGCCGGGCACGTGCCAGGGCCTGCTCGACGTCGTGCCCCTGCAATCCATACATATCGGCAAACGCCTGCACGGGCTGGGCACCGGACTCGAACGCGCGCAGCAGCGCCTCGTCCTTGGCCTGGGTGGAGCGCGCCTGTTGCAAGGCCTCGTCGAGCCATGCATTGACTTGCGCGTCGCGGCCGTGCACCAGGGCGGCGTAGGCTTCGGGGGTCAGGCCGGAACGTTCGAAGGCCTGCACCATTCGGCGGCGCAAGCTGGGGGTCAGGTCTTCCTTGTCGCGCGCCTGCCGGCGACGGAACACCTCGAGCAGCGCCTGGTAAACATGTTCGGGAGCCATCGGTTCGACCGGCTGCCCGGACAGGTCATGCCGTTGCCGCCCATCGGCCACCGCCACCAGGTACCGTGTGGAGCGGGTGTGCAGCGCCAGCGCCGACTTCAACGTCGCCTGGTCGAACAGGTCCGGATGGGCCTGCAGCAAGTCCTGGAAAATGCCGCGCTTGAGCGGCAGGAAGACGGCGCCGAACAACTGCGGGTAATGTGCAGCGAGTTGCTCCAGTGCCGGCATCGCTTCGCCGCGCCGGGGCGGCTTGCGCGCCTTCGGTTGCGCGCCTGGTTCGGGATCGGGGGAGGAAGCGTTCATGAAAGATCGTAAGTTAGATGTGTCGCAACCCACGCAACCGGGTTGATGGCCTGGCTGGAGTGACCCGGCCAGGCAGCAGCGCCGTTGCCCGGCCACTGCGTGTGCGGCCAATGGCGCGTCAGCGGTCAGCGTTTGTGCAATGCAGCCTCGGTGATGGCACTGAGCGTGCCACGCGTGGTGATCACCTCGGGATCGAGCGCGACCTCGATCAACGTGCCTTGGTCGCGCTCCAGCGCCGCCAGCAACTCGGACTCGAATTGCCCGGTGCGGCTGATTTTCACGCCGACATACCCGTAGGCCCGTGCCAGTGCCGCGAAGTCCGGATTGCGCAGCGCCGTGCCAGCGCGGCGATTCGGATACTCGCGCTCCTGGTGCATGCGGATCGTGCCGAACATGCCGTTGTTGAGCAACACGACGATGC
>CAZADK010000539.1:0-3446 GCA_964483855.1 uncultured Rhodoferax sp. | reverse complement strand
CGAAAGAGCCTTGTGGGCCGACCTGCGAGCTTTACGGATCGGCCACGAAACTCATCGACCTGCCGGCCGGCCCGGTCACCCACCACCGGGTCAAGAACATCATCACCGGCGCGGACGGCAACAGGCTTACGTCAGCGTGGGCTCGAACAGCCAGGTGGCGAAAAAGGCATGGGCTGGGCTGGTCGCCCGAATCAAGCCGGGCGACTCACCGCAGCAGTTGCGGCAATGTCCAGCGGAGCCATGGCCGAGGCAATCCTGCCGCGCAGATCAGCCCACTGATGATCGAAGGACTCCACGAACGCGGCACACTCGGTGACCAGGGTCCGGGCGCGTTCGAGCATGGTGGCAGCCGCCTGCAGGGGTTCCCGCAGGCTGCGCGTGTCCATCAGATCGTTGCGGATGGCCTGCACCGGCAGGACCACGCTGTTCAGCGCCTGCGCGGCGCGCAGCAGCAGACGCGCGATGCCAACATTCATGTCGGCGCAAAGGAAGTCGCGCGCGATGGACCGATGATCGTCGCGCGGCGCCGCCAGGAATTGCCGCGGACACGGCGCAGGCTGCACAGACCTGCAACTGGCCTGCGCCGACCGCGTCAGCCACTGCGCGACGATGAGAAACTGTTGCGCCAGATCCGCCATCGCCCGTGCGATCGCTCCGGCTGCGTCAGGCACCTCGGCCGCTTTCAGCAGCAGCAGGTCGATATCGATGCCGACGGCCGACTCGTCATCGGGCTGCCCCGCGACGCGCAGAGGCCCCGCCGCCGGGTTCAGGTGTTCGGCCTGCACCCACAGGTCCGCCAGGCCCCGCAAAGCCTCGCTGGCCGCGCGGATACCCTCGGGTGCGTGCATCGGCCAGTGCGCGCAAATTCGCCCGCGCGCAGCGTCTCGCTCCTCCCGTTCGACTACCAGTGCGCCTTGCCGCCCCGTCTCAACCGGCGGCACCAGTCGCAGTCCGGCGCCGGGCAAGCCCGCCGCCGGACTGTCAGACCTCGGCATGGGAAAGCGGCAACATCAGAAATTGTGCGATCAGCAAAATGAGTTCCAGACTCACGACGGTATTCATCGCGCCGGGTCTTTGCGACCGCTGTCAGTTCGACGCCGCGGAAGCGGGCGGTGTCACGATGATGGTCGTACCGGTGCCTGAATTTCCGGTGGCTCCGGTGCTGCCGGTGCTGCCGGTGCTGCCGGTGCTGCCGGTGCTGCCGGTGCTGCCTGTGCTTCCGGTATTGCCAGTCGCACCGGTCGCGCCGGTCGCACCGGCAGGTCCGGGAACAGCCGAGGGAACGGTGACCACGGCGGGGCGGTCGCAGGCGGCCAGGGTGAAGGCTGCCAGCAAAATGACAGCGACCATTGATTTATTCATGAGAATTCCTAGGAGTTGTAAGCGCCCCCAACCCTGGCTTCGCCAGGCCCCCCGAGGGGGTGCGAGGAAACCTGGGGCGGTCCGGCGTTTCCTCATGAGGCCGTAGCTTGAGGCCACGGGGCGCATCTGTCGGTGCGATGGCGAACACATCCGTCAGGTTGCAGCCTTCGATCACACCTTCAAGGGTGTGCACCGCCATGCCTCCTAGAAGAGCTTGCCGACGTTGAACAGCGTCAGCACGCCGAGAATCGCGAAGATGCCCGCGGCGATGCCATGCACCAGCTGCATGGACACCTTCTGCGCAATCTTGTGCCCCATGAATACCGCAGGGACGTTGGCAAGCATCATGCCAAGAGTCGTTCCGAGCACGACCAGAACGATGTCGTTGTATCGCGCCGCGAGCGCAACGGTGGCAATCTGGGTCTTGTCACCCATCTCGGCCAGGAAGAATGCGACAACGGTGGTGCCGAACACCCCGAAGCGCGGCTTGCCTTCGACCGCATCGTCGTCGATTCTGTCCGGTACCAGCATCCAGCCGGCCATCGCCACGAACGACAGGCCGATGACCCAGCGAAGGACGTCCGGGCCCAATGCATGTGCCACCCAGCCGCCCACGGCACCTGCGGCTGCGTGGTTCAGCAACGTGGCGACCAGGATACCGAAAATAATCGGTACCGGCTTTCGGAAGGTGGCAGCGAGCACGATTGCCAGCAGCTGTGTCTTGTCGCCCATTTCACCGAGCGCAACGACACCGGTCGACACGACAAAAGCTTCCATCGAATAGTCTTTCCAGGGTTTGGAGGAAGCCGAGACCGCAAGGTAACCCAGCCCCAGCAAAGACAGTGCGGCCTCGGGCCTTGCCAGGACAGCCGGGCGGCCGGCCCGCTGCCATTCGCCATTGTCTCAGCCGAGCGCAGATGGAGCCAAAACCCGGTCCGTTGCGTGCCCTGCGGTGGGCCGGGCCAGGGTGCGCACCTCCCCCTGGTGGCTTTTCATTCCGGCATGGGGCAGCGTCAGCCATCTTGCCTGCGGGCACTGTGCTCCATCGCACAGACTCGCAACCAGGGCACAACCTACCCTGTCGCCACCGCCCATGCCTTCGACCACCCCAACGCCAGACGATCCACAACCGGCCACAATCGCGCGGCTCGCGGCGCGCCAATGGGCGCTCTCCGGGCGCTGGACGGCGCGTGGCCTGGGCCGGGTGCCGCAGATCCTGGCCGCCGAGCCCCGTGAGGCAGGCGACATCGTCCTCGAGGGCAGCCAACTTGTCGCCCTCGACAGCGCCGGCGCCTGGGTATTGCACCATTGGCTGCGCGGCCATGCGCCGGCCACGCTGCGCGGCTGGCCGCCACACCTGCAGGGCCTGATGACGCTGGTCGGCGCGCAGTCGGATGCCACGCTGACACAGCCACAAAAACACGCGCTGCTGGCGCGCACGGGCGAATCGACCGTCGCAGCCGCGCGGCAGGCGATCGCCCTGCTGCATTTCATCGGCGAAGTGGCGCTTGCCGCGCTGCGGGTCGCCCGCCACCCGCGTCGATTACGCCTGCGCCATGTGCTGCGCAACCTGCAGATCGACGGCTTCGATGCGCTGCCGATCATCGGCATCACAGCCTTCCTGCTCGGCGTGGTCGTCGCCTACCAGGGTGCCGACCAGCTTCGCCACTACGGCGCCAATGTGTTCGTGGTCGATCTGGTCGGCTACGCGATGCTGCGCGAGTTCGCGCCACTCATCAGCGCCATCATCATCGCCGGCCGATCCGGCTCGGCTTATGCGGCGCAGATCGGCACCATGGTGGTGACCGAGGAAGTCGATGCGATGCGCACGCTCGCGATCGACCCGATCGAGTTGCTGGTGCTGCCCAAGATCATCGCCCTTGCCGTGGCGCTGCCGCTGCTGACGATCTTCGCCGACATCGCCGGCGTATTCGGCGGCATGGTGATGGCGCGCTCGAAGCTGGACATCGGCTTTTACGAGTTCCTCGACCGATTCGGCCGCGAGATGCAGGGCGCTGCGTTGCTCATCGGCATCGGCAAGTCGTTCGTGTTTGCGTTCGTCATCGCCACGATCGGCTGCTTCC
>CAZADK010000538.1:0-3448 GCA_964483855.1 uncultured Rhodoferax sp. | reverse complement strand
CCCTGGACTTCGACGAAAAGGCCGGCGCCGGTCATCACGACGTTCATGTCGGTATCGCAGGACGAATCTTCATCGTAGTCCAGGTCCAGCAGCGCGACGCCGCGGGACATGCCCACCGAAACCGCGGCTACCTGCGCAGTGATGGGAGATTGCGCGAGTTTGCCGTTGGCGATCAGACGCGTCACCGCATCATGGGCCGCCACGTAGGCGCCGGTGATGCTTGCGGTGCGGGTGCCGCCATCGGCTTGCAATACGTCGCAATCGAGTTGGATGGTGCGCTCGCCCAGCTTGGCCAGGTCGAACACCGCGCGCATCGAGCGCCCGATCAAGCGCTGGATCTCCTGTGTGCGGCCACTTTGCTTGCCGCGTGCGGCCTCGCGGTCACTGCGGGTGTGGGTGGAGCGCGGCAACATGCCGTATTCGGCGGTGACCCAGCCCTCGCCGCTGCCCCGCTTGTGGGGCGGAACCTTCTCCTCGACAGAAGCGGTGCACAGGACCTTGGTTGCGCCGAACTCGATCAGTACCGAGCCTTCGGCGTGCATCGTGAAACCACGCGTCAGGCGTACCGGTCGAAGTTGTCCGGCGGCGCGCGCACCGCTGCGTTGAATGTCTGTCATCGGGGGATTCCAATCAAAAGGGGTGGTGCGACCACCCTGTGCGCCTAGCGCCGCCTGGCAGCCGAGCGTCGGATGGCCTCGTTGATCTCCGCAATCGAGCGCTCGATGGCGGCGTCGTCGAGTTCGTCTTCGTCTGCGTCGATGCCGCCCGACTGCACCGTGCTGGTGTATGAGCTGTCCTCAAGCTGCACGGTCGCGTCGTCCGTGGTGGTGGGCTCGAACGCGTCCGGAGTTTCCCACTCGATCGCGATGGCCGTCACATTGTCACTGGTGGCGCCAGCCCGCTTCAGTGCCATTTCCACCAGCCTAGGAACCGTCTCGCCGACCGCGCCGGCGTCGAGCTGGCTCACGATCTCGTCATCCGACAAGGTGCCCCACAAACCGTCCGAGCACAACATCAGCTTGTCGCCCTGCTGCAAGGCAACCGGACCGGCAATGTCGAACAGCGGCTTGGCCGGCGAGCCCAGGCAGGTGAACAGGATGTTGCGATTCGTTTGCTCGGCCAGCCGCGTGGGCGAGTGGCCTTTGGGCGGCTGCTCCAGGTAGGAGTGGTCGCGTGTGCGAACCACCAGCTGCCCCTTGCGCACCAGGTATAGGCGCGAGTCTCCACAATGCGCCCAGCTGGCGGTGCCATTCTGTAACACCGCGGCCACGACGGTCGTGCGCGGGGTGTCGAGCATGCCTTTTTCAATCGCGTATTTGATGATGTGGCGGTGCGCCGCCATGATGGCCGAGGTCAGGAACGCCGTGACATCCTCGATCACCGGCGTGGCCTGCTTCTGATAGAGCGCCGACATGGCCTCCAACGCCAGTTGTGCAGCCACCTCGCCCTCGGGGTGGCCACCCATGCCGTCGGCCAGCAGCAAGATACCCGAGCTTCGGGTATAGCTGTAGCCCATGCGGTCCTCGTTGAGCTGGCGGCCGCCCTTGCGACTGACCTGAAAGATGGAGAATTTCATTTGGGTTTGACCACTGAACTCGCCAGTGCCTTGCCGCTTTTCTTGGAGTCGGTGACCATGGTATCGAATTGCAAGCGCACTTTTTCAGCCACCGACAACTTGGTGTAGCGGCGCTCGCCTTCCCGGCTCAGTTCTTTCTGTAGCGCAAAAACCGACTGCGGTCGGGACAGCGGGTCGAGCGCCATGCACCACTCGACGACCTCGATCAGGTTGTCGGAGTAGATGCCGCGCAGCCGTGTCAATGCAGTGGCAATACGGTCCTTCTCCAGCCGCTGTGGCGCTTCATTGGGCGGATAACCCTGCATGCAGGCGTACATGCAGGCGCCGATGGCGTAGATGTCGGTCCACGGCCCCATCGACGAGTCACGGCGGTACATCTCGGGAGCCGCGAAACCTGGCGTGTACATCGGCCGGATGAAGTTGCCCTCCTTGCTCAGTACCTCGCGCGCGGCGCCGAAATCGATCAGCACCGACTTGTTGTCGTCGGTGATGAAGATGTTGGCCGGCTTGATGTCCAAGTGCAGCATCTTGTGCTGGTGGACGATTCGCAGGCCACGCAGGATCTCGTCGAACAGCGAGCGGATGGTCGACTCGCGGAACACCTTGGGCTGCTTCTGGTCCCGCGCGGTGATGATGAAATCCTGTAGGGCCGCGCCCTCGAGGTAGTTCATCACCATGTAGACCGTCTCGTTCTCGCGAAAGAAGTTCATCACGCTGACCACCGACGGATGGGAGATCTGGGCCAGCGCCCGGCCTTCTTCGAAGAAACTCTTGAGACCCAGCCGGTACAACGACAACTTCTCGGGCGGAACCTGTGGGGCAAGCTCGCCGGGCGATCGCGAAGCCAGCGAAGCAGGAAGATACTCCTTGACCGCGACCTGCTGGCCTTCGGAGTCGAGTGCAAGATAGACAACGCCAAAACCGCCCGCGGCCACTTTGCGGATAATGCGATATCCGCCAATCATGGTGTCCGGTGGCAACGCAGCGGGTTTGACCTTCGACATACCTTTGCAATGGGTTGCGGCAAGCACCAACGCACGGCGCGCCGGGCCACCCCACGTAACTCTCTAGACCGACAGGGAAAAATAATTCAATGCCAGTTTACAGTATGACCGGCTACGCGGCGGGCCAAAGCGGTGCCACCGCCGCGGCGCCGAGCCAGGACTCGAAAGCCGCCAGCGGCAGCTGGCTGGGTCTCGAGATCCGCTCCGTCAACAGCCGTTTCCTGGACATGTCTTTCCGACTACCAGAGGAGCTGCGCGCGCTCGAGCCGGCGCTGCGCGAGATGCTGGCCGCACAGCTCAAGCGCGGCAAGGTCGAGGTGCGCGCGACCGTCGAGACCGGCACAACGGGATCGGTCCCCGAACCCTCGACGCGCCTGTTGCAGCGACTGCTGTCGATGCAGGACAACATTCAGGCGTGGCTTCCCGACGTGCAGCCGCTGCGTGTCGCCGACGTGCTGCGGCTGGCATCGACCGAGCAGTCGGGACCGCGCGACTGGCGTTCGGAGTTGATGGAACTGGCCGACACGACGCTGCGCGAGCTGCTCCAGGCGCGCAAGCGAGAGGGCGAGCGGCTCGCGGCAACCCTGGTTGGCAGGATCGGCGAGATCCGGGCCCTGGCCCGTCAGGCGGTGCCCCTGGTGCCGCAATTGGTGGCGGCTCAGCGCCAGCGTTTCCTGGATCGCTGGAACGACGCGATGCAGGCGACCCAGGGCGCAGGCGCTGTACCGGCTCCCGAAGCGGCGCAGGACCGGGCACTGGCAGAGGCGACCGCATTTGCGATGCGGATCGACGTGGCAGAAGAGGTCACTCGGCTGGAGTCGCACCTCGACGAGCTCGAGCGGTTGATCGACAAGGGCGGCGAGATGGG
>CAZADK010000537.1:0-3458 GCA_964483855.1 uncultured Rhodoferax sp. | reverse complement strand
GCTCGAATACCGCATTCCGGCGCGTGGCCTGATCGGGTTCCAGAACGAGTTCCTGAACCTGACCCGTGGCACCGGCCTGGCCAGCAACATCTTCGACGGTTACGAGGCTTATCGCGGCGATATCGAGAGCCGCAAGAACGGCGTGCTGATCAGCATGGACGACGGCGAGATCGTCACTTATGCGCTGGGCAAGCTCGACGATCGCGGGCGCATGTTCGTCAAGGCCGGCGACCCGGTATATGAAGGCATGGTCGTCGGCATCCATAGCCGCGACAACGATCTGGTCGTCAACGCGGTGCGCATGAAGCAGCTGACCAACTTCCGTGTCAGCGGCAAGGAGGATGCCATCAAGATCACGCCGCCGATCCAGCTCACGCTGGAATACGCGGTCGAGTTCATCGAGGAAGACGAACTGGTCGAGATCACGCCCAAGAGCATCCGGCTGCGCAAGCGCCATCTGAAGGAGCACGAGCGAAAGAGGGCGAATCGCGAGACGGTCTGACCTCGGCGCGAGTCCCGCGCGCGCCGCTCTGGTCCCCGAGGGGGACCCTCTAAGCGGCCGGGTCGCGGAGTCTGGCAGTCACTTGTGGCGGGTCTTCATCGCCCGCTCGACCTCACGTTTGCCTTCGCGGTCCTTGATCGTGTCGCGCTTGTCGTGTTCGGCCTTGCCCTTGGCCAGCGCGACCTCGCACTTGACCTTGCCGCCTTTCCAGTGCAAGTTGATGGGCACCAGCGTATAACCCTTTTGCTCCACCTTGCCGACCAGCCGCTTGATCTCTTCCTTGTGCATCAGCAGTTTCTTGGTGCGCACCTTGTCCGGGCTGATGTGGGTCGAGGCGGTACCCAGCGGATTGATCTGACAACCGATCAGGAATAACTCGCCGTCGCGGATCACGACATAACCGTCGGTCAGCTGCACCTTGCCGGCACGCAGCGACTTGACCTCCCAGCCTTCGAGCACCAGGCCCGCCTCGAAGCGCTCCTCGAAAAAGTAGTTGTACGCCGCCTTCTTGTTGTCGGCGATGCGGGAGGGCTTGTGCGCTGCGGTTTCGGGTTTTTTGGCCATGGTTGCAAGATGGGGTTGTCAATCGTGCGAACAAGGCTTGTCTACAATCCTGCGCAGTCCTGCATTCTATGAAAACAGTCCAAAAGTCGGTCCTGATCTGGTATCACGCACAGGAAATGTATGCGCTGGTCATCGATGTGGCGTCTTACCCGCAGTTCCTTCCCTGGTGTGACCGCGCCAGCGTGCTCCAGGAGCATGAGGATGGCATGACGGCCGAGGTCGGCATCGCCATTGGCGGCGTACACCAGACTTTCACCACCCGCAACCGCCACACGACCGACCGCGCGGTGGATCTGCAACTGGTCGAGGGCCCGTTCTCCCGGCTCGAAGGCCACTGGCGCTTCACGCCGCTGGGCGACGGTGCGGAACGTGCCTGCCGGGTCGAGCTCAACCTGGACTACGGTTTTGACAATGCGACGCTGGGCAAGCTGGTCGGGCCGGTGTTCGACCGCATCGCATCCAACCTCGTGGATGCCTTCGTCAAGCGTGCGCAGCATGTCTACGGGGGGTGAGGCCGTGGCGATGGGTGTCATCTTGGTCATGTGCCGCGGGCCACGCGTTACCGATGAGGAGAAACTCAGTCTGGCGCACGGCTGCACCGCGTCACAGGCGCTGCAGTCCAGTGTGCTGCTTGCCCGCCTTGGCCTCGTGCCGGGGCCCGAGCTGGAATTCGGCGTCTGGGGTCGCAAGGTGGGTGCCAACCACGTTTTGCGCGACGGTGACCGGCTGGAGTTGTACCGGCCATTGTTGGTTGATCCGAAGGTCGCTCGGCGTGCGCGTTTCGCTGCACAAGGCGCGCGCGCAGCCGGGCTGTTTGCGCGTCGGCGCTCCGGGGCGAAAGCGGGTTACTGAGCCGCGTGCGGGTTGCCCGGCGCCATGCCAGCTAGCCTGCCTAACTGCAGTCGGCCTCGGTCACGGCACGGATCTTCTTCTGCTCGGCAGCCCGGGCAGCGTCATCGAGAATCTCGCGCTCACCCTTGGTATTGGTGATGGACACCCGCACGCCTGAATCCATCAGCGCCTGATTGGCCCGGGCCTTTTCGCAATTCGTTGTCTTGATCTTTGCCAGCCGGTCGGCTTCGGCCTTGATCTTGAAGGCCACCTCGGCCTCAGCCTTTTTCTTCCTGGCGATCAGGTCCGTGTCGACTTCGACGAGTTGCGGCGACGCAGCTGCAGGCGCCGCAACCGGCGCGGCCACTGGTGTCGGCTGGGCCGGCGCTGCCGCCGCCGGCACAGGGGCGATCTTGCCCGGCTGCTTCAGGATGTTTTTCACCGGAATATCGGACGGCGGTGGCTGGTCGCTGAATACCTTGCGACCGCTGTTGTCAAGCCATTGCCATTGCGCCTGGGCCGAGACGCCGACCAGCCACAAGGCACACACGAGAAGGGTTTGGATCCATCGCATGGGCGGCAGTTTACGCCTTTGGGGCCTATCCGCGACGGGTACAATTGCCGATTTGGAGCTTTCACATGCGCCTGCTCGGCAAAGCGCTCACCTTCGACGACGTGTTGCTGGTGCCAGCGTACTCCCAGGTCCTGCCCAAGGACACCTCCCTTTCCACCTCGTTTTCGCGCAATATCCAGCTCAATCTGCCGCTGGTATCTGCCGCGATGGATACCGTCACCGAAGCCCGGCTTGCGATTGCGATCGCCCAGGAAGGCGGCATTGGCATCGTGCACAAGAACCTCTCGGCCAAGGATCAGGCAGCCCAGGTGGCCAGGGTCAAGCGCTACGAGTCCGGCGTTTTGCGCGATCCGGTCGTCATCACGCCCACCCATACCGTGCGCCAGGTGATCGACCTGTCCGAGCAGCTGGGCGTCTCCGGTTTCCCGGTCTGTGACGGCGGCAAGGTAGTCGGTATCGTCACCGGCCGCGATCTGCGCTTCGAGACCCGTTACGACGCCCCGGTCAGCTCGATCATGACGCCGCGCGACAAACTGGTGACAGTGCCCGACGGAACCACGCTGGAAGAGGCCAAGTCGCTACTGAACAAGTTCAAGCTCGAGCGCCTGCTGGTGGTCAACGACGCCTTCGAGCTCAAGGGTCTGATCACCGTCAAGGACATCACCAAGCAGACCAGTTTTCCCAATGCTGCGCGGGACGCGCTGGGCAAGCTGCGAGTCGGCGCGGCGGTGGGCGTGGGCGAGGGCACCGAGGAGCGTGTCGAGGCGCTGGTGCGTGCCGGTGTCGATGTTATCGTCGTCGATACCGCCCACGGCCACAGCCAGGGGGTGATTGACCGGGTGCGTTGGGTCAAGAGGAACTATCCGCAGGTTGACGTCGTTGGTGGCAACATCGCCACTGGCGCGGCTGCGTTGGCGCTGGTCGAGGCGGGGGCCGACGCGGTCAAGGTCGGCATCGGCCCGGGCTCGATCTGCACCACCCGCATCG
>CAZADK010000536.1:0-3460 GCA_964483855.1 uncultured Rhodoferax sp. | reverse complement strand
CCACTTCACTGAAAAGCTCCGTCACCTCACATCCGATGGCCCGCAGGATGGCGGGTGCCGACGCTCCAGCCACGCCATTGCCGCAATCGACGACGATCTTGAGCGGTCGGCTCAGCTTGATGTCGGACACGATACGCGCCGTGTACGGTGCCAGCACGTTCAGGTTGCGCACCGTGCCGCCGGCGCGCAAGGTCCAGGTCTCGGTGTCCATCATGCGTTTGAGCGCCTGTATGTCTTCGCCAAAGATCGCGCGCGAGCCCATCACCATCTTGAAGCCGTTGTAGTCGCGCGGGTTGTGGCTGCCGGTGACCTGAATGCCACTGGAGCAGATGGTACTGGCCGCGAAATACAGCATCGGCGTGGTCACCATGCCGATGTCGATCACCGCGATGCCGGTCGCCGACAGGCCCCGCATCAGGGCGCCAGCCAGGTCGGGGCCACTGAGCCGGCCGTCGCGTCCAACCGCCACCGTAGTCTCGCCTTGCGCCAGCGCAATGGTCCCGAAAGCCTTGCCGATACCCTCGGCGACGTCGGCGGTCACGGTGCGGGGCACGATACCGCGGATGTCATAAGCCTTGAAGATCGACGCGTCTGTCTGCATGCTGCTGCTCCCGGTGGTTGGTTCAGGCTCGCAAGAAGCCCGAAGAAATTGTATGCGCCGACTCACCGCGTGGGGCGCACGCGAACCGGGTGCCCCCGGGCAGCATCAGTCGCGCCCCAGGAGATCGCGGTATAGCGCGATGTAGTCCCGCGCCGCATGGTCCCAGGAAAAGTCCTGCGCCATGCCGCGGCGCATCACCGCACGCCAGGGCTCACCGCGGCGGTACAAGCCGATCGCCCGCTGCACTGCTTCGACCAGGGCACCGGGGGTCTCCGGCCCGAACACGAAACCGGTGGCGGTGTCGTCGGTCAGCGCCGCCGCACTGGCATCGACCACGGTATCGGCCAACCCGCCGACACGGCGCACCACCGGCACCGTGCCGTAACGCAGGCCGTATAGCTGGGTCAGCCCGCAAGGCTCGAACCGCGAGGGCAGCAGGATCATGTCGGCGCCAGCCACCGCTTGGTGCGCCGATGCCTCGTCGTAGGCGATCCGGGCTGCAACCCGTCCGCGATGGTGCTCGGCCGCCTGCGCAAAAGCGGTCTCGAGCGCCGCGTCGCCGGTGCCCTGCACCGCGATCTGGACACCCTGGGCCAGCAGTGCCGGCAACGCTTGCAACACCAGGTCGAGTCCCTTTTGCTCGGTCAACCGGCTGACGATGGCCAGCAGCGGAGCGTTCGCATCCACGTCCAGGCCCAGGCTGCGTTGCAGCGCGGTCTTGCAATCGGCCTTGCCACGCAGGTTGCGGCTGGAATAGGTCGCCACAATCAGCGCGTCGCGCTGCGGATTCCAGATCGAGGCATCGACGCCATTGAGGATGCCGGTCACGTCGGCGCCACGGGACCGGATCAGTCCGTCCAGCCCGAAGCCGAAATGCGCGGTCGCCATTTCGCGCGCATAGGTCGGGCTGACGGTCGTCACACGCCGCGCATAGGCCAAGCCGGCCTTCATGAAAGACAACTGGCCGTGGAACTCCAGTGCATGGTGTGCCATGAAACGCGCCGGCAAGCCGAGCAGGTGGTAGTCGCTGGCGTCGAACAGGCCTTGGTAGGCCAGGTTGTGCACGGTGAATACCGACGCCACCGCCGGCCCCGGATGCGCCGCCAGGTAAGCGCAGCACATCGCCGCATGCCAGTCGTGCGCATGCACCAGCGCGGGCGACCAGTCGCCGTCGAGTTCACCGCTGGCCAGATGCGCCGCGACCCAGCCCAGCAGCGCAAAACGCTGCAGGTTGTCGCACCACTCCTGGCCATCGGCGTCGAGATAGGGATTGCCCGGGCGCTGGTACAGGTAGGGTGCATCGACCACATAAGCCACGACTGCGCTGCCCTGGACCTCCCCCATCTTCAGACGCACGCGAGCGGCGCCGAAAACCGGGCCGATCTCGCACACCAGGCGTTGCCGTACCACGCCCTGCATGATCGCCGGCAGGCCCGGCAGCAGCAGCCGCACGCCGGCATCACGCGCCAGCAAGGCTTGCGGCAAGGCGCCCATCACATCGGCCAGCCCGCCGGTCTTGATCAGCGGAAAGATCTCCGCGCCGACATGCAAGACCTTCATGCGGCGATCTTGGCCAGCATGTCGCGTGTAACCAGGCAGATGCCGTTGGCACTGCGATGGAAGCGCCGGGCGTCGAGCTCGGCGTCTTCGCCGATCACCATGCCATCGGGAATCATGCAGCCACGATCGATCACGGCACGGGTCAGGCGCGCGCCGCGGCCCACCTGCACATAAGGCAGCAGCACGGACCAGTTCACCTGGGTTTGCGAGTGCACCCGCACGCTGGAAAACAACACCGAGCGGAACACCGCGCCCGAAACGATACATCCGCCCGACACCAGCGACTCGACCGCGATACCGCGTCGGTCCTCCTGGTTGTGCACGAACTTGGCCGGTGGCAATTGCGGCTGGTAGGTCCAGATCGGCCAGCGCTGATCGTACATGTCGAGTTTGGGCTCGGTGGCGGTCAGGTCGATGTTGGCATCCCAGTAGGCGTCGACCGTTCCGACGTCGCGCCAGTAGGCATCCTTGTCCGAACCCGGCGGCACGCAGCTCAGCGCGAATGGGTGTGCGGCCGCGCACCCGTTGCGCACGGCGTGCGGAATGATGTCCTTGCCGAAATCGTGGTTCGACTTCTCGTCGGCCATGTCGCGCGCCAGTTCCCGGTACAGGTATTGCGCGTCGAAAATGTAGACCCCCATGCTGGCCAGCGCCAGGTCGGGATTGCCTGGCATCGGCGGCGGATCGACGGGCTTCTCGAGAAAGTCGGTGATCATGCTGTTCTCGTCCACGTGCATCACGCCGAAGGCCGTCGCCTCCTGGCGCGGCACCGCGATGCAGGCCACGGTGCAGGGCCGGCCCTTTTTCACATGGTCGGCCAGCATCAACGCATAGTTCATCTTGTAGATATGGTCGCCGGCCAGCACGACGATGTAATCGGCGCCATAACTCTGCAAGATGTCCTGGTTCTGGTGTACCGCATCGGCGGTGCCGCGGTACCAGCTATCGTCGTCGTTGCGCTGCTGCGCGGGCATCAGGTCGACGAACTCGTTCATCTCCGACTTCAGAAACGCCCAGCCACGCTGCAGGTGGCGCAACAGGCTGTGCGACGAATACTGGGTGATCACGCCGATGCGCCGGATGCCGGAGTTCAGGCAATTGGACAACGCGAAATCGACGATGCGGAACTTGCCGCCGAAATAGACCGCCGGCTTGGCGCGGCTGTCGGTCAGGTTTTTCAGCCGGCTACCGCGTCCGCCGGCCAGCACCAGAGCCACGGCGCGACGAGGAAGATCGAGGCTCTGGGCCAGGTCGATGGGTTTCATTCACGCTCCTGGCGGTTGGCGGTTGGCGGTTGGC
>CAZADK010000535.1:2720-3464 GCA_964483855.1 uncultured Rhodoferax sp. | reverse complement strand
TGTACAACCAGCGGCCGGTGGGCACATTCAAGCTCAACGTCTGTACCAATCTGCCGTGCCAGCTGCGTGACGGGGCCAAGGCCCTGCAGCATCTGGAGAAGAAACTCGGCATCACGATGGGCCAGACCACCGAAGACGGCATGTTCACGCTCCAGCAAAGTGAATGCCTGGGCGCCTGCGCCGACTCGCCGGTGATGCTGGTCAACGACCGCACCATGTGCAGTTTCATGTCCACCGAACGGCTCGATCGACTGATTGCAGGCCTGCGGGCCGCGGAGGTGAAATGACGGCAGTTGATCAGGTGCTGGCGCAGTTCCAGGCCAGCGGCACCGAAAGTTGTTTCCACGGCCGCCACATCGAGCCGCAGATTTATGCCGGGCTCGTCGGTTCCAACTGGCGCCTGGCCGATTACCAGGCGCGTGGTGGTTACCAGGCGCTGCGCAAGATCCTGGGCCAGGACGGCAGTGTGGGCATGACGCCCGACCAGGTTATCGCAACCGTCAAGGAGTCGGCGCTGCGCGGCCGCGGCGGCGCCGGTTTTCCGACCGGATTGAAGTGGAGCTTCATGCCGCGCCAGTTTCCGGGCCAGAAATACCTGGTCTGCAATTCGGACGAAGGCGAGCCCGGTACCTGCAAGGATCGCGACATCCTGCAATACAACCCCCACATCGTGATCGAAGGCATGGCGATTGCCGCCTATGCGATGGGTATTTCGGTGGGCTACAACTATATTCACGGCGAGAT
>CAZADK010000535.1:0-2710 GCA_964483855.1 uncultured Rhodoferax sp. | reverse complement strand
CTGGGTGACAAGATCATGGGCAGCAGCTTTGGTTTCCAGCTGCACGCCGTGCACGGGTTCGGCGCCTACATCTGCGGCGAGGAAACCGCGCTGCTCGAGTCGCTCGAGGGCAAGAAGGGCCAGCCGCGCTTCAAGCCGCCGTTCCCGGCCAGCTTCGGGATGTACGGCAAACCGACCACGATCAACAACACCGAGACCTTTGCCGCCGTACCCTGGATCATCCGCAACGGTGGCCAGGCCTACCTGGCTTGCGGCAAGCCGAACAACGGTGGCACCAAGATCTATTCGGTCAGCGGCGATGTCGAGTTGCCCGGCAACTACGAGATCCCGATGGGGACGCCGTTTGCCAAGTTGCTCGAACTCGCCGGTGGTGTGCGCGGCGGGCGCAAGCTCAAGGCGGTGATCCCGGGCGGCTCATCGTCGCCGGTCTTGCCGGCCGACATCATGATGCAATGCACGATGGACTACGACTCCATCGCCAAGTCGGGGTCGATGCTCGGCTCGGGCGCGGTGATCGTCATGGACGAGACCCGCTGCATGGTCAAGTCGCTGCAAAGGCTGAGTTATTTCTACATGCACGAATCCTGCGGCCAGTGCACGCCGTGCCGCGAGGGTACCGGCTGGTTGTCGCGCATGGTCGACCGGGTGGAGAACGGCCACGGCCGGCCCAGCGACATGGACCTGCTCGACTCGGTGGCCGACAACATCCAGGGCCGCACCATCTGCGCGCTCGGCGACGCGGCGGCAATGCCGGTGCGCGCCATGATCAAGCATTTCCGCCACGAATTCGAACACCACGTGGAACACAAGACCTGCATGGTCCCGGCCTATGTGTAAGGCCGCCACATTCGTCGCTGTTTCGGGTCCGGCTTTGGCCGGTGACGCTGGTACTTCGCTGTACGGGCGCCCGCCAGAGGCGGGGGCTCTTCGTCCCGTCCCTGTCTGCGCAGGCAGACTGGGGGTCGCGGGAATCAGCTCCGAGGGGGCTGGTCATCCTTGGGGCGGCCCGGCGGATGGCCGTTTGAACAGGTACTAGAAGATGGTAGAAATCGAACTCGACGGCAAGAAGGTCGATATCGTCGAAGGCAGCATGATCATGCATGCAGCCGAGAAGGCGGGCACCTATATTCCGCATTTTTGCTACCACAAGAAACTCAGCATCGCAGCCAACTGCCGCATGTGCCTGGTCGATGTGGAGAAGATGCCCAAGCCGATGCCGGCCTGCGCCACTCCGGTATCCCAGGGCATGATCGTGCGCACCAAGAGCGCCAAGGCGATCAAGGCGCAGCAGTCGGTGATGGAGTTCCTGCTGATCAACCATCCGCTGGATTGCCCGATCTGTGACCAGGGCGGCGAATGCCAGCTTCAGGATCTGGCCGTGGGTTATGGCAGCTCCTCGTCGCGGTACGAGGAAGAAAAACGCGTCGTGCTCCACAAGGACGTCGGCCCGCTGATTTCGATGCAAGAGATGTCGCGCTGCATCCACTGCACGCGCTGCGTGCGTTTCGGCCAGGAGGTGGCCGGCGTGATGGAGCTCGGCATGTCGCATCGCGGTGAACATGCCGAGATCGAAACCTTCGTCGGCCATTCGGTCGATTCGGAGCTCTCGGGCAACATGATCGACATCTGCCCGGTCGGCGCATTGACGAGCAAGCCGTTTCGCTACAGTGCCCGCACCTGGGAGTTGTCGCGCCGCAAGTCGATCAGCCCGCACGACTCGACCGGCACCAACCTGGTGGTGCAGGTCAAGAACAACAAGGTGATGCGTGTCGTTCCACTGGAGAACGATGCCGTCAACGAATGCTGGATCGCCGACCGCGATCGTTTTTCCTACGAGGCGCTGAACGGCCCCGAGCGCCTGCTCAGGCCGATGGTCAAGCAAGGCGGTGCGTGGCAGGAGGTTGACTGGCAGGTGGCGCTCGACTATGTGGCCACCGGCCTCAAGCAGATCAAGGCCGATCACGGCGCGGCAAAAATCGGCGCTCTGGTCAGTCCGCACAGCACGCTTGAAGAGCTGGCCCTGGCCGGCGCGCTGGTGCGCGGCCTGGGCAGCGAGAACATCGACTATCGGCTGCGCAATGCCGAATTCGCACCGCAAACGGCAGCCCGCTGGCTGGGTATGCCAATCGCCGCACTGACGCATCTGCAGCGCGTGCTGGTGGTCGGCTCGAATCTGCGCAAGGACCATCCATTGTTCGCGCAGCGTATCCGTCAGGCGGTGCGCCATGGCGCCCAGGTCAGCCGTATCGACGCGCAGGTGTCCGATTGGGCCATGCCGCTGGCGCACACCATGCAGGTCGAAGCCGCTGGCTGGGCGCAGGCGCTGGCCGACGTGGCAGCAGCCGTGGCTGCCGAGAAAGGCGCGGCGTCGCCCGTCGCCGGGAAGGCGACCGACTCGGCCACGGCCATTGCCCGCAGCTTGCTCGGCGGTGAACGCAAGGCCATTTTGCTCGGCAATGCGGCCAGCCACCATGCCAGGGCCGCGAGCCTGCTGGCGCTGGCGAACTGGATCGGCGAGCAGACCGGCGCCCAGGTCGGTTACCTGACGCAGGCCGCCAACACGGTGGGCGCGCAATTGGCGGGCGCCTTGCCGGGCGAGGGCGGTCAAGATGCCGGGCAGATGCTGTCCGGCGGCCTGAAGGCCGTGCTGCTGCTCAACACCGAACCCGTATTCGATTCGGCCGCCGGCGCGGCCGCGGCCGCGGCACTC
>CAZADK010000534.1:0-3471 GCA_964483855.1 uncultured Rhodoferax sp. | reverse complement strand
ACGATATTCCGGCTGCCTATGCCAGCGTCAAGGGCGTCTACACCAACAAGGCTCCCGGAGGCGTGGCTTACCGTTGCAGCTTCCGCGTGACCGAAGCGGTGTATCTGGTGGAGCGCATGGTTGACATCCTGGCGCAGAAGCTGGGCATGGACAAGGCAGCGATCCGGGAAAAGAACTTCATCCGCAAGGAACAGTTCCCCTACACCAGCGCGTTCGGCTTCGAATACGACTCGGGCGACTACCACACAGCCTTGAAGAAGGTGCTCGACGCGGTGGACTACCCGGCCCTGCGTGCCGAACAAGCTGCCAAACGCGCGGACCCCGACTGCCCCACGCTGATGGGCATTGGCCTGGTCAGCTTCACCGAGGTCGTTGGTGCCGGCCCGAGCAAGATGTGCGACATCCTGGGCGTGGGCATGTTCGACAGCTGCGAAATTCGCATCCACCCCACGGGAAGCGCCATCGCGCGCATGGGCACGGTCAGCACCGGCCAGGCGCACGCCACCACCTATGCGCAGATCATTGCCACCGAGCTGGGCATTGCGTCGGAGGTGATTCAGGTCGAAGAGGGCGACACCTCCACCGCACCGTATGGCCTGGGCACCTATGGCTCGCGCTCCACGCCGGTGGCGGGAGCGGCGATCGCGATGGCGTCGCGCAAGATCCACGCAAAAGCGCGGAAGATCGCAGCGCATATGCTGGAGGTGAACGAAACCGACCTCGACTGGGAGGTGGACCGTTTCAAGGTCAAGGGCGACGACAGCAAGTTCAAGACCATGACCGAAGTCGCGTGGCAGGCCTACCATCAGGCCCCCCCGGGGATGGAGCCCGGCCTGGAGGCCGTGCATTACTACGACCCGCCGAACTTCACCTTCCCATTTGGCATCTACCTGTGTGTCGTGGACATCGACCGTGGCACGGGCGAGACCAAGATCCGCCGCTTTTATGCGCTGGACGACTGCGGCACCCGCATCAACCCGATGGTCATAGAGGGCCAGATCCACGGTGGCCTGACCGAAGGTTATGCGGTGGCGATGGGTCAGCAGATGCCCTTCGATGCACAGGGGAACCTGTTGGGCAACACGCTGATGGACTATTTCCTGCCGACCTTCGTGGAAACACCACACTGGGAGACCGATCACACCGTCACCCCGTCGCCACACCACCCGATCGGAGCCAAAGGCGTGGCCGAGTCACCCCACGTGGGCTCGATTCCGACTTTCACCTCGGCCATGGTCGATGCCTTCGCCCATCTGGGCATGACCCACATGGACATGCCGCACAACGCCTTCCGGGTCTGGAAAGAACTCAAGGCACGCGGGCTGAACCTCTGATCGCGAAAGGTCAACTGCATGGAAGTCAAAATCGACAAACGTTACCCGCTGGATGTGGACCCGGCGCGGGCCTGGGCCATCCTCGGAGACCTCAAGGCCGTAGCCGGCTGCATGCCGGGCGCCGCGCTGACCGAACAGCTGTCCGAGACCTCCTACAAGGGCGGCGTGAAGGTGAAGGTCGGCCCGGCGGTGGCGCAATTCGGCGGGACGGTCGACGTGATCGAGAAGGACGAAGCCACCCGCAAGATGGTGCTGCGCGGCAAGGGCGCCGACAAGGGGGGCTCGTCCGCCTCGATGAACATGAACGCCATGATCGAGGAGAACCCGGACAACCCGCTACACAGCGTGTTGCATGGCGAGGCCGCCGTCATCGTCAACGGCAAGTTCGCGCAGTTTGGCGGTCGAATGATGGTGCAGGTGTCCGACATGATGTTGGTGCAGTTCGTCGAGAATTTCCGCCTGACCGCGCTGGCCCTGCCAGGACCCGCAGGTGCCCAGGATGCCGCGGTGGCGGTCGGAGCCGCACCAGCGGCGGCCGCCCCGCCGGTGGCGCGCGAGATCAACGGCCTTGCCATTGTCTGGGCCCTGATCAAGAACTGGTTGGCGGGCCTGTTCGGCAAACGGAGTTGAGCATGCAGACAACCCACCCTGCTCCCACCGACCGCGCGCTGCGCGAGTCGCTGCAGCGGGTGGGCTACCTGGCAGACGACGATCTGGCGACCACGGTATGGCTGGCCGGCGAATTGCAGCGCCCGTTGCTGCTTGAGGGCGACGCTGGTGTGGGCAAGACGGCGCTGGCCACCGCGCTGGCCAAAACGCTTGGCGCAGAACTGGTACGTCTGCAGTGCTTCGAAGGCCTGGACATGGCACAGGCCGCCTACGAGTGGAACTACGGGCGCCAACTCATGGCCATCCGTCTGCATGAGGGCCAACCTGATCGCGTGCATGAATCCGACGTCTTCAGTCGCGACTACCTGCTGGAACGCCCGCTGCTCAAGGCCATCAGCCAGGACGGTCCATGTGTGTTGCTGATCGACGAGATCGACCGCGCCGATGAAGCTTTCGAGGCTTTCCTGCTCGAGGTGCTGGCCGACTACCAGATCACCGTGCCTGAGATCGGCACCATCCGTGCGCGCCACATACCGCGGGTGATTCTCACCAGCAACGGCACGCGTGAACTCTCCGACGCACTGCGCCGACGCTGCCTCTACCACCACCTTGACTATCCAACGCTGGCGCGCGAGATGGCCATCATCAAGAGCGCGCTGCCCCAGGCCGACACCCGTCTGGTGGAGGAAGCGGTGCAGTTCGTGCAACGCCTGCGCCACGAAGACCTGGCCAAGATTCCCGGCATCGCGGAGACCCTGGACTGGGTGGCCGCCCTGCACCGCATGAACCACCATGCGCTGCCCGAGGACATGACAGTGATGCTCACCACCCTGGGCTGTCTGCTCAAGACCCGGGAAGACCGCTTCCTGCTGGGCGCTGACCGCGCGCGCCAGATCGTCGAAGGTCGCCGTACGGTGGGCGTGGCCGAGAAAGCGCCTGCCACCGCGGCCAACCCATGAAACTGACGCCAGCCACGGCTCCCAGCGAAACCTTGGCCGGCTTTGCAGCCCTGCTGCGCGACCACGGCCTGTCTGTCGGCATCACCGAGCAGCAGGCCATGCTCGGTGCCGCGCTGGCACTGGGGCCGCTGAACGAACAACGGCTGCGCGCCGCCTGGCGGGCGATCGCCTGCCACTGCGCGCGTGAGTGGCGTCTGTGGCCCGACCTGTTCGACCGCTACTGGCACCCACAGCGCACCCGCGGCCAGATTCGTGTGAGCGGCCAGATGCGAGCGTCGCGCAACCTGCGCCAGGCGGTGCAGCAGATGCATGATCAGTTGGACGCTGCAGCACAGCAACCACCTGGCAACCAGACCCGGTCGGCATCCCAGGCGGCAGGCGACATATCTGCGGCCAACCAGAACGCGCAGGATGCGGCGTCCACGCCGCGCGCGCAAGGCGGCGCCAGCCGCACCGAACCGCTGCACCAGCGAGACGGCCAGATGTGGCTACCCCAGGAGCTGGGGGCCCTGCAACTGCTCGCGCGCCAGATTACCGCGCGCTTGCGACCGCGCCCCACGCGCCGTTGG
>CAZADK010000533.1:0-3471 GCA_964483855.1 uncultured Rhodoferax sp. | reverse complement strand
GCCAACCTGTCCATCGTGGGCAGCCACAAGGTCAACGGCGTGTCGGCACTGCACTCCGAACTGCTGGTGCAGACCATCTTTGCCGACTTCGCCAGCCTGTGGCCGCAGCGTTTCACCAACATGACCAACGGCGTCACGCCGCGGCGCTGGCTGTCGCAGGCCAACCCGGGTCTGTCCGGCCTGCTCGACACCACGCTGGGCACAGGCTGGCGGCTCGACCTCGAACAGCTCAAGGGGCTGCGCGCGCATGCGAGAGACCGGGACTTCCAGCAGCGTTTTGCCGCCGTCAAGCGTGAGAACAAGTTGCGCCTGGCCCGGCTGATTCTGGATACGACCGGCGTCTCGGTAACCCCGGACAGCCTGTTCGACGTACAGGTCAAGCGTATCCACGAATACAAGCGCCAGTTGCTCAACGTGCTGCATGTGGTGACGCGTTACCTGGCGATCCTGGCCGAGCCAGACGCCGATTGGGTGCCACGCACCGTGATCTTCGCCGGCAAGGCGGCCTCGTCGTACCACATGGCCAAGACCATCATCCGGCTGATCCACGACGTGGGCGACTTGGTCAACAACGACCCGTTTGTCCAGGATCGGCTCAAGGTGGTGTTCATCCCGAACTACGGCGTGTCGGTGGCTGAAGTCATCATGCCCGGCGCCGACCTGTCGGAGCAGATCTCCACCGCTGGCACGGAGGCCTCTGGCACCGGCAACATGAAGCTGGCGCTCAATGGCGCGTTGACCATCGGCACCGACGATGGTGCCAACATCGAGATCCGGCAGAACGTCGGCGATGACAACATCTTCATCTTCGGCCTGGGCGCCAGCGAGGTGCAGGCTCTGCGCCAGCGCGGTTACCACCCGATGGGGTATTACGAAGCCCTGCCAGCGCTGCGCGCGGCACTCGACGCCATCGCCGGCGACCGTTTCTCGCCCGACGAGCCAGGCCGTTACAGCCCGCTGGTGGACGCCCTGCTGTGGCGCGGCGACCACTACATGCTGCTGGCCGATTACGGCTCGTATATCGCCGCCCAGTCCCGCGTCGATGCGTTGTACCAGCAGCCGGAGTTGTGGTGGGCCCGCGCCATCACCAACGTGGCCGGCATGGGTCCGTTCTCGTCCGACCGCACGATCCGCCAGTACGCGTCGGAGATCTGGCGCGTGGCGCCGATTCCGGACCAAGGATGACACGCGTGTACGCACCCGCCGGCGATGGCGCACACCGGTGAAGGACCGATGCCGGGCCTGGCCGCCGGCCAGGCAGCCGCGCGCGGCTGGCAGCCGGGGCGACCCGGCCCGCTGGGCGCGCGCTGGGATGGCCACGGCGTGCAATTCGCGGTCTTCTCGGACCAGGCCCGTGCGCTCGACCTGTGCCTGTTCGACCCGGGCGGCCTGCGCGAAGAAACACGCCTGCCGCTGTTCGGTCCGTCCGACGGCATCTGGCATGGCTACCTGCTCCATGGGGCACCAGGCCTGGTCTATGGCCTGCGCGCCGACGGGCCTTGGGATCCGGCGCTCGGGCAGCGCTTCAACCGCCACAAGTTGCTGCTCGACCCGTATGCACGCGAAGTCGTCGGCCGTTTCGATTGGAGCGCAGCGCACTTTGGCGCAGTGCCGGGCGATCCGCTGCGCCCCGACGAACGCGATAACGCCCATGCCGCGCTCAAGGCCCGTGTCGTGTCCGACCATTTCGACTGGGGCGATGACAAGCCGCCAGCCGTTGCCCCCGAGGACACGGTGCTGTACGAACTGCATGTGCGGGGTTTCTCGCGGCTGCATCCGGCGCTGCCACTGAACCTGCGCGGCACCTTCGGCGGCCTGGCGCACCCGGCCATGATCGCGCACCTGCGCGCGCTGGGCGTCACCGCGGTCAACTTGTTGCCGGTGCACCAGGCGCTGGACGAGGAGCGCCTGGCCGCGCAAGGCCTGCGCAACTACTGGGGTTACAACACGCTGGCATTTTTCTGCCCCGATCCGCGATTGGCCAGCGGGCACAACGGCCTGTCGCCGCGCGACGAGTTCCGCGGCATGGTGCGCGCGCTGCACCGCGCTGGCATCGAAGTCATCCTGGACGTGGTGTTCAACCATAGCGCCGAGACCGACGAACACGGCCCGACGATCCACCTGCGCGGTCTGGACAACGCCGGTTATTACCGCCTGCACCGCGACGACCCGGCGCGGTACGAGAACCACAGTGGCTGCGGAAACACACTCGACATGCGACGGCCGCAGGTGCTGCGCCTGGTCATGGACAGCCTGCGGTATTGGGTCAGCGAGATGCATGTCGATGGTTTCCGGTTCGACCTGGCACCGGTGCTGGGCCGCACCGGCCCTGGTTTCGAGCGCGGCGGCCCGTTCTTCATGGCGCTGGCGCAGGACCCGGTGCTGCGCGCGGTCAAACTGATCGCCGAACCCTGGGACCTGGGCCCGGACGGTTATCAGTGCGGCAACTTCCCGCGCGGCTGGATGGAATGGAACGACCAGTTTCGCGATGCCATGCGCCACTTCTGGCTGGGCTGGCGTGCCGAACCCGGCAACGGCCAGAACCATGGCCTGCGCGGTCGGTTCGCGCGGCGCCTGTGCGGCTCCAACGACCTGTTCCAGTCGCGCCAGCGGTTGCCTGCCGCGTCGGTCAACTACGTCGTCTCGCACGACGGCTTCTCGTTGCGCGACCTGGTGAGCTACAACCAGCGCCACAACGCGGCCAACGGCGAAAACAACCGCGACGGCCATGCGGACAACCTCAGCTTCAACTGCGGCGTCGAGGGCCCGTCCGCGGATGCCGGCATCCTGGCACTCCGCGGCAAGCTGCAACGCGCGCTGCTGGCCTGCACCGTGCTTAGCCAGGGCACGCCGATGCTGGCCGCCGGCGCCGAACTGGGGCATACCCAGGGCGGCAACAACAACCCCTACAACCAGGACAACGCCACCACCTGGATCGACTGGGCCGACGCGGACACGGACCTGCTCGCCTTCACGACCCGGCTGCTGGCCTTGCGCCGCCAGGCACTGCCACTGGCTGCCGCCTGGTATGGCGGAGCACGCGACCGCCTGGGCCTGAACGACCTGACCTGGCTGCGCCCCGACGGCAGCGTGTTGCAAGGCAGCGACTGGGGCAACGGCGACCGAACGCTGGGCTGCCTGATCGGGCGACCCGGGCGGGCCCGGGCACCGCTGCTGCTGCTGGTCAACGCCAGCACCAGCGACGTCGCGTTCCTGCTGCCGGCGGGCGTGTGGCAGTGTGTGCTGGACACGGCGCATGACCAGGGCGCGGGCGCCTGGCATGGACAGGGCGAGGTGGCGCTGGTGGTGGCGGCGCATGGTCTGCAATTGCTGGCGGCAGCAGGCGCTGGCCCGATACTGCCAGACGACTGACCGTCCTGCGGCAATGACCGCCAGGCACATGTCCGAAAACAGCTAGTCGCCAAGCCCGGGCGGCGTACCATGACCGCATGGCCGACAGCACCAACACCA